>MGVM01000077.1:8813-17412 GCA_001800495.1 Elusimicrobia bacterium RIFOXYB2_FULL_48_7 | reverse complement strand
GCTTCCCTTTTTTAAACGTTCGTTGCAGCGGACTGCCGCATCACGCCATACTACAACAGGGATAAAACTGACTTCCTTCTGCCACTCGCCGTTTGAGTCCTTGTAGCTGCGGTTTACAGCCACGTCAAAATGGCATACGCCCTGCCCTTTCTGGGTATACCTTAAAACTGGGTCAGAGGCGAGCCTGCCTATAATCGTTACGCTATTCTGTTCTGGGAGCCTTATTTTCTGCGGCATTGACAGGTTCCTCCTTTCTCGCACCTTGTGCGCTCTGCGGGGTCTGGGCGGGCTGGGGATTCTGCGCGCTCTGTGCGCTTTGCGCGCCCTGGACACCCCTGGGCTTGCGCGGAGCTCTTTTCTTTGACGGGAATACTTTCTTCACAGTAAGATAGCGGATAACTTCCTCCGTCATTGCATAGAAAGTTTCCACTTTTTTTACCGTTTCACCGGTACCGGCGAAATCCACCAGGACATAAATACCCTCCTGCTGGCTGGCAATGGGATAGGCGAGCCTCCGTTTGCCCCATTCATTGACGAGGTTGACGGTGCCTTCGGACTGCGTTACGATTGTTTTGACTTTCTCAGTCAGGCTTGCTACTTTTTCGGCGGGTAGGTCTGGTTTGCAGATGAAAATGCTTTCAAACTGATTCATTGTGTCCTCCTTTTTGGATTTAAAGCCCTCATATTCTTTGCTATGGAGCAAAGGAGACTTTAGAATGTTTTGTTCACCTAAAATAGGCTTTATTTTGGCATTGGTATTTTACCTTTTTGAGAGGGATATGTCAAACACTTACAGTATCACCAGGTTATCCCTGTTGACTGCTTCCGTGTAATCGGTTTTCCCAAGTATTTTGGATATTTCTGATGACTTTTTTCCCTTTATTTTGTTCAGGTCCTGGGACGAAAAAGAGGCCAGCCCGCGGGCTATTTCCTTCCCGTCAGCACCGGCTATGCTGACATTGTCCCCCAGCCCGAATATACCCTCAACGAACACAATACCGGAAGGAAGCAGGCTCTTACCGCCTTCCAGTACCGCTTTCGCCGCACCTGAATCAACCAGTATTCTGCCCCTAACCTTAGCCCCAAAGGCGATCCAGCGTTTGCGGGAATCCATTACTTTATCACCCGCCAGGAATTTTGTGCCGATTGCTTTGCCCGAGACTATCTCCTGCAGGCATCCCGATGAACAGCCGTTGGCAATAACCGTTTCCACGCCACTTTTAACTGCCATTTTCGCGGCCTTGACCTTTGACAGCATACCGCCGCTTGAAAACACAGATCCGCGGGAAGACCCTGCAATTTTTTCTATTTCATCTGTTATTTTTTTGACTTCCGGTATAATCTGCGCTTTCTTGTCCTTGTTCGGGTCCTGCGTGTAAAGCCCGCCTACGTCGGTCAGAATAACAAGCATGTCCGCCTCGGTTTTTATAGCTACAAGCGACGAGAGGGTGTCGTTTTCGCCGAACTTTATTTCCTCCGTGGAAACAGTGTCGTTTTCATTCACGATCGGGATAGCACCTAGTTTCAGGAGAGACAGAAAGGTGTTTCTTGTGTTTATGTACCTGTTCCTGTTGTCAAAATCTTCCCAGGTCAGCAATAATTGCGCCACCGGGATAGCGTATTTACTGAATTGCTCCTCGTACATTTTCATAAGCAATGGCTGGCCTACCGCGGCTGCAGCCTGTTTTTCCGGAAGTTCCGTCGGCCTCTTTTTCAGCTTTAACCGGCCTACCCCACAGGCAATAGCACCGGAGGATACCAGTATGACCTCGATGCCGGATTTATAAACCTCAGCGATATCTTTCGCAAGCCTGCCCAGCTTCGCGCTGTCTATGGTGCCGTCATTGTTAGCCAACAGGTTTGTGCCGATTTTCACGACAATTCGTTTATTTTTCATTTTTTTTCAAGGGAGAGGACAAGGTATATTCAAATTCATGCTCGCCTATTCTCACCAGGTCTTTTTCCTTTATCCCTCTTTTCTGCAGAGCTTTATCCACACCCATTTTTTTCAGTATGTTCAGGACCCTGCGAACAGCCTGCTCCTGGCCGAAATTTGTCATATTCATGAATCTCTCGACCTTTTTTCCTGAAACAACGAAAACATGCCCCCCGCTGAGCTTTTCTATGGTGTATTCCGGCTGGAACAGGTACTGTTTTACTTTTCCGCCGGCACTTTCGGGCGTTTCTTTTATAACTGCAGAAGGCAGTTGCTTTAATTTATTTATGATCTCGTCCAGGAGGCCGGTGATGCCTTCGCCGGAAACGGCGGAAATGCTGAAAATGTTTTTATCGATCGTGCTGTTCTTTTTCTTTTTTATTTCACTGCTGAGCTTCTTGACTAACTGCGCTCTTTCTTTTTTATCGCTTACCAGGTCAAGCTTGTTCAACGCGACAAGCATGGGTTTGCTGACAAGTTTTTTCGAATACCGGGCGAGTTCCCTGTTTATTAAAACCAGATTTTTCCAGGCGGGTTTGTTGTCATAACCGTAAGCGTCTACAATATGCACAAGCATCCTTGTCCGCTCAATATGCCGCAGAAAATCAACGCCCAGGCCCTTGCCTTGGCTGGCGTTTTCAATCAGGCCCGGGATATCGGCTACCACGAACGACCTGCCCTTGTGGTTGCAGACGCCCAGATTGGGAGACAATGTAGTGAACGGGTAATCCGCTATCTTTGGCCTTGCCGCCGTGACGCGACTAAGGAAGGTGGATTTCCCGGCGTTGGGGCATCCGATTAGGCCGACATCAGCTATTAATTTCAGCTCAAGTTCAATATCAAACTTATCGCCGGGTTCGCCTCTTTCCGCAATGCGCGGCGCCGTGATATTATGGGTTTTAAAGCTTGCGTTTCCCCTACCGCCCCTGCCGCCCTTCGCTATCAGTACCTGCTCGCCGGGGTCAACAAGGTCGGCTACTAGTTCCCTGTTTGTTCCGTCTAATTTATAAATAACCGTCCCGCATGGAATTTTAATATAAAGATCCTGGGCGCCTCTGCCGTATTTGTCGTTTCCCTGTCCATGCTCACCTTCCTGCGCGGTATAATGCGGTTTGAAAGAAAAATCAAGCAGGGTTGTCATGTCCTTGTCTGAAACAAGGTAGATGTCGCCCCCCTTGCCGCCGTTGCCGCCGTTAGGACCGCCAAAAGGGACGAATTTCTCCCTGCGAAAACTCAAACAGCCATCTCCGCCCCGGCCGGCCTGGACGTAAATTTTAACTTTATCTATGAACATATTTTAGGAGTTAAGAGATACAAAAAAGATTAGTTGGTAGGGATTGGATAGACACTGACTTTTTTTCTTCCGTTACGCGACCATTCAAATTTTACCGTGCCTGCTATTTTCGCAAAAATCGTATGGTCAACCCCCAAGCCTGTGTTCATCCCGGGGAATATTTTCGTCCCTCTTTGCCTTACTATTATTTTGCCAGCCGGAACCAACTGCCCGGTGACCGCTTTCGTACCGAGCCGCTTGCCAGCCGTGTCTCTTCCGTTTACCGCATGTTTCGATTTTGCCATTTTAGCCCACCTGGATTTTGTTTATCTTAAGGTTCGTCAGGTATTCCCTGTGGCCCCTGGTTTTCTTGTAGCCTTTTTTTCTCCTTCTCTTGAAGGATATTATCTTGGGGCCGCGGGTCTGCTTGGTGACCTGTGCGATGATCTTCGCGTTCTTGATGACTGGGTTGCCGAACACTGTGCCGTCATCTTTCTGCACCATCAGCACATTTTCCAGCACAACTTCCTCGCCGACATTCTTGGATATTTTGTCTACGAGGATATCCTGCCCCTCGATAACTTTATATTGCCTGCTGCCAATGAGAACCATCGCGTACATACAAATCTCCCTTATTTGTCTTTTTTGAGTTTCATAATCTTACTAAATTTGCGTGTGCTTGTCAATCAAAAGAACTTTTTTATTGAACCGTCAGGATTTTCAATATATATGGTTTTACGTTCAATGTTAATCAGGTTTATCTGGGCGGGAGTGAGCTGGAATATGCACTCCAGGGCTTTTTCGGGTTTCACGTTCCTGTTAGGCCCGAACCTTATGAACATTTTCAAAACATTGCCATCGAACTCCAGATTTTTAACGGCAAGCCTCAGGTCCATGGCGACTTCAGCGCCTTTTTTCAAGATCTTTATGGGCATTTCTTTTTTTGAAAGAAATTCATCCGTTATTTTTCTTATAAGCGCGGCTTCTCCAGAAGAGAGACCGCGCGCTTCATACTCGATGAGGTTAACTGTTGAATCAATTGATCCAGGAAGCTGGCTTATTTGTTTTATTTCAAGCAGTTCGAAATTGCCGGGTAATTGCCTTACAATTTCCCCTGCTATTACTTTGATATCTACCTGCTCACGCATTTGAACGTCAACTATCTCGCAACTGCTTTCGTACCCTACGGAAATTGCCGGCCCGAAAGCCATTACCATCTGTGGATGAAATCCCTCTGAATATTTCACCGGAAGAGATGTTCTCCTGAAGATTTTTCTTATAAGTTCTACCTGCTCCAGGTGCGAAAGGTATTTTAACACTCCCTTGCGGCCGAACCTTATCCGGCAGATAAACTTCTGCGAACGCCCTACGCCCGCTGAAAGCTGGCTGTTCTGCCACGACGCGGATACCCTGCTTTGCGCTTCTATCAACTGGCTCTCCTGAACTGGTTCTGATTTCAAATCGGCTTCACGGAAGCTTTGTTCGTATTCCTTCAGCAGGTAATCCTGTTGCCTGCCGGCAATTATATGGCTCCAGGGAAGGAGCTCATCCGTTTTCCTGGCGCCCATGTAAAAGTTTTTATCTATGCCGTTTTCAGAAAATGCAGCGTTCCAGATATCGTTCCTGAAATACTCGTGCCAATGGTCAAACCTGGCGCCGGCGGACCAGGCACTGATGACGGCGCCTGAAAGCTTCCGGTCGCCCCGCGCGAAGACCGCTTCAATGGCAGACATGTTAATATTGTGCGCTTTAACGCTTGCTTTCAATTTCCTGCTCAGCGCTTTTCTTTTTTCAAACAGCGAGTTTTCGTTTTCCATTGCGCACCACTGGAAAGGAGAGTGCGGCTTGGGGATAAAGGGTGATATGGTGACATTATAACTGATTCTCGGCGTAAGTTTCACAAGCCGGTTGACCATATTGATGATAGCGTCGATGTCTTCGTCTTTTTCTCCCGGCAGGCCGATCATGAAATAGAGTTTGATGAGCTTCCAGCCGTAATTGCCCGCGCTCACCATTGTGCTGTAGATATCGTTTTCCGAGATTTCCTTCCCTATGACCCGGCGCAACCTTTCCGAACCCGCTTCGATGGCGAAAGTCAGATTTGCCCTTTTCGGGTAAATCAGGTAGGGCATTAATTCTATCGAGTTTTTACCGCATCTTAATGAAGGCACGCTGAATGACACGCTTTTGTTCAGGCAGAAAGCATTTACCTGCTTTACCAGTTCCGTTACCTGAGGGTAACTGCTCACTGACAAGCTTGAAAGAGATAATTCATCATAGCCGGTATTTTTTATGCCCTGTTCTATCAGCCCCATGATCTTTTCCTGCGAACGGGCGCGCCAGCCGTGGTAGATATTCGTCGCCTGGCAGAACCGGCAGTTGTGGATGCATCCCCTGCTTATCTCTATGTTTAGGCGGTCATGGACTGTCTGGACGTAGGGAACGATCGGCTTGACCGGGTAAAATGACTTTTCAACATCAACCGTTCTTTTGGTTATTTTCACCCCTGGTTTGCCCGCATGAACCAGCGGGACATATACCCCGGAAATCTTGGACAGTTCCGCGAGTGTATCCGGCCGGGACCGGCCGGAGGCCTTGCAATTCCTTATTTGGTCTATTAATTCATTTATGGCATCTTCCCCGTCACCGATTACGAACATGTCAAAAAAATCCGCCATCGGCTCAGGATTGTAGCAGATAGGGCCCCCGGCGATTATTAATGGGTATTTTGCAGATTCTCTTTCCGCGCTTTTAAACGGGATGCCAGCGGAATGCAGCATTGTAAGAACGTTCGTGTAACATAATTCGTATTGAAGCGAAAATCCGAGTACGTCAAAATCTTTCAACGGGGACCGGGTTTCAATCGAGAACAAAGGCATGCCCGCTGCTTTAAGGGCATCCTCCAGATCCTTATCCGGGCAATAACAGCGCTCGGCCGAGGCATCCGCACGGCTGTTTATGATCTGGTAAAGGATTTCCAGCCCGAGGTTGGACGCGCCAAGCTCGTATAAATCAGGGAAACACAGGCACAAACGTATACCCCCGGAATTTTTATGTATTGAATTCCATTCAGAATTAATGTACCTTGAAGGTTTTTTAACTGACTTTATGATACTATCCATAATTAGTAAACGAACCGTCGTATGTATATCGAGAAAAGAATGCCTATAGCCATCAGGGATGAAACAAGGCAGGAACCGCCGTAGGAAACAAAAAGCAGGGGCAGCCCGGTAATAGGCATGAGCCCCACGGTCATGCCGATATTAATCATTCCGTAAAAAGCGAACATCGTGGCAATGCCGGCGCTGACAAATGAGCCGTATCTGTCCCTGCTCTGGTATGAAACATTTATCATTCTCCACACAAGCACACCGTACAGGATCAGAACAGCTATTGAAAAAACAAAGCCCATTTCTTCCGAGAGAAGCGAATAAATGAAATCGGTGTGCTGGGCCGGCACGAAGCCAAGCTGGGCCTGGGTCCCGGAAAAAAGCCCCTTGCCGAATATTTTCCCGCTCCCAACCGCAATTTTAGACTGGATTATGTTATAGCCGGCTCCAAGTGTGTCGACATTAGGGTTAATAAATACCACAAGCCGCTTCCGCTGGTACTCCTTTATACTCTTCCCGACGAAATATGAAGAACCGACACCCGCCAGGAATATGGCGAAAATGCACACAAAATAAAAAAGAGGCACGTAGAATTTCAGCTGTTTTAAAAACCACCAGATCAAAAACACCATTAGCCCAAAAGCCAACAGAAACACTAGGAGTTCCCAGTTATATTCAAGTATCCTGATAATGACAGAAGTTTTTTTCAAGGACGGAACCAACAGCGTTTTCAGTAGCGGAAATGATACCGTCACGCTGCCGTAGAAAATAAAAGCGGACAGGTGCAGAACCTTTGCCCCGGCGAAGTATAACATGCAAAGGAATATAGGGAAGTACACCAGCGCACCGGAAAAATCCGGCTCCATCAAAATTAGCCCGATATTCCCGAACAGCATCAGGGACGGGACTACCAGCTTGCCCAAATTTGAGAGTTCCCTTGAGTGTTTATCCAGATAGCCAGCCAAGGTGAGGATAAACAGCAGTTTGGTTATTTCCGTTGGCTGAAAAGCGAAATATTTGAAATCGAACCAGGCGCGCGAACCTTTGTAAACCTTCCCGAAGATCAGCACGCTGACCAGTAATATTATTGTGAGGTAATACAGGTAGGGGTAGTAGACCTTATATATGCGGTAATCAAGGCTGGTGAAAACGAGCACCAGGAAAATACCGATCAAAAACCCCGCCATTTGTTTGCTGACAAAAAACCAGGGATTGCCGGTTCTCAGCGTGGCGGAGTAAATTAGCACGAGCCCGAGCGTAGCAAGAAGCGACACGATCGCCACTATGACCCAGTCGATGTTTTTTATATGCTTCAGGAAAAGGTTGTCTTTCTGCATAATATTATCCTAATTTACCGGAGTAGACACAGCTATTTCATTGTGCTTTTGCTGGGACACCTGTTTTATTCCCATGTTTTTTTTATTTATTCTTTCCTGTAATTTTTTGAATATCCTTCCGGCTATGGGCGCCGCGACCGAACCGCCCCTACCTCCATTTTCAACCAAAACTGCCACGGCCAGTTCCGGTTTTTCAACCGGCCCGAACGCGAGAAACCACGCGTGCGTGGCGCCGTGCGGATTTTCCGCCGTGCCTGTCTTTCCGGCTATGTTCATCCCCTCAACATGGCCTCCGTACCCCGTGCCCTGGCTCACGACGTTTGTCAGCGCCTTTATAATGTCGTCCCAGACACCGCTCCTCAGCTCCACGTCAGATATCTTCTCGGCGATATGTTCATATACCGGCGGCCCGTCGCTTGAATTTATGCTATTTACCAGGTAAGGTTTCCATATTTCCCCCCTGTTAGCCACCGTTGAAGCCAGGCTTGCTATCTGCAGAGGGGTGACGGTGAGATAACCCTGGCCTATAGCGATATTGACCGTATCCCCCGCCAGCCACCCATACTTGAATTTTTTCTCGCGCCATTCTTTCAACGGTATAAACCCCGGCTTCTCCGAGGGGATGTCGACACTGGTTTTATTGCCCAGGTTGAACATGTCCGCGTAATTTATAATATTGTTTATGCCTGTCTTCAACCCCACATTATAAAAATACACATCACAGGAATTCTGGATGCCCATGAAAAACGACATCTTTTTGTGCCCTTTCTTTTCCCAGCATTTGAACGTCTTTTTGCCGAGGGTGAAATAGCCGGGGCAGTAATAAGATTCGTCCAGGGTTATAATATTCTCGTTCAGCGCGGCCGCCGAGGTTATTATCTTGAAAACCGAGCCCGGGGCGTATTCTCCCTGGACCGCCCTATTGTAGGTAGGCAGTTTTTTA
>MGVM01000077.1:0-8790 GCA_001800495.1 Elusimicrobia bacterium RIFOXYB2_FULL_48_7 | reverse complement strand
AATAGCCAACAAAGAGGTTCGGATCAAAACCCGGCTGTGAAACCATAACCCTGATAGCGCCGTTTGAAGGGTCCAGCGCCACTATAGACCCAGCGGAACCTGTTTTCCTCAGTTCTTCTTCGGCTACCACCTGGAGTTCAAGATCCAGGGTCAAGCGTATATCCTTGCCGGGCACGGGCTCGATCCTGTTGGCGATGCTAAGCTGCCTTCCGCTGGCGTCAGACTCAATCACCCATCCGCCGTCTTCCCCTCGCAAATAATCATCATACTGCTTCTCTATGCCTGTCTTACCCAATATATCGCCCTGTTTGTAACCAGTGTAGGACATCCTTTCCAGTTCATCCGGGCTTATTTCGCCTATGTAGCCGATTATATTGCTGAACATTTCCCGATATGGGTAAAACCTGCGCATTTCCGTTACTACCGATATATCTTTCAGGTTTGTCTTCTGCTCGAAAATCCTGAACATCGTATCCCTGTCAATATCCTCCGCAAGACATACTACCTTGCTGTTATTGTAGCCCTGGGTTATGAGCTCCTTGGTGTTTGGCAGGATCCTTTCGATAGCCCTGACCATCTTTTCCTGGGAGGCATCGTTTCTTTTCTTGGAAAAGGGGTAGAACAGCACCAGGGTGGTGGGCTTGTTTTCGCAAAGCCTTTTTCCGAAACGGTCGTACAAAATGCCCCTCGGCGCCCTTTCCAGGAACAGCTGGGAGCTGTTCTGTTCCGATATCCGGTAATAATAATTTCCCCTTATTACCTGAAAATAAAAAAACCTCAGCCCGATAATACAAAATATCATTATTACGGCAAAAAATATTTTGTTCAACCTGGCCAGGTATTTCTGTTGGACTAAATTCGATTCGCCTTCCCAGACCATTTTCTTGTTTTCCTAAACCATATGTTAAGCAACCCGAATACAAGCGGCACAAAAACGCTTGTATAGATGACCTCCGTAAGAAGGGCGTAAATATGAAAAACATTGCTGCGGGGAAGAAACACTGCACAGATGAGATTGAATACCAACAAATAAAAGAGCATCGACATAAAACAAATGATTACTTGAACCCTTACTTTTGTTTCGTCAAGTTTATGGCTGTAGCGGCCTACCAGGTACCCTATTACCGTGAATATAACCGCCCTGGCTCCAAAAACCTGCAGGCTGAACACATCCAACAGTATGCCGCTGAAAAAACCATATGCCTCACCGAATACAGTGCCCTTCCTCAACGAGAAATACACAACGCTTACAAGCATCAGGTCCGGCACCATCCCATACAACGGAAAATACATGGAAATCATGCTTTGGACAATCAGCGTCAGGATCATTACTATAAAAACCGAAAAAATATCTATCATTTTGTTAAAATATATACAACCCCTATTTTGTTCCAGCTGATCAGCGGCCTTATGAGTACTTTCTTGTAGTATATGCTGTCCTGCAGCGGCACTTCGTGTACTACCCCGACAGGCAGCCCTTCCGGGAATACTTCCCCTATGCCGCTGGTCACTATCCTGTCCCCTATCCTGACATCGGAAAAAGGCAGTAGGTAATCTAGCAGGAGCATCGATTTTTCCTCACCCTTAATCAACCCTGTTTCCTGGGTTCTGATGTTTTTAACCGGCACATATGAAACAGAATCTGTCAACAACAGTATTTTCGCAGTTGTTTTTGTCGCGTCCGCAACCCTGCCGACAAGGTTGATCTCATTATTAGCGAACATGATTACCGGCATATTTGAATTTATGCCTGAACTTCTTCCTTTATTAATAATGAATGTCTTATACCAGCATGAAGGGTCCCTTGAAATCACCCTGGCAGCTACCATTTTTTGCTGGCTTTTCTTTGAAAGGCCCAGCATACTGGTTAAATCACTGTTTTCCTTTCTGAGTGACTCGTTCTGAGTTTCAACATATCTAAGTTTATTGATCTCCTCCTTCAAACTGCGGTTTTCCTGGTGGATTTTTACGAACGACACGATGTCCTCGCCCAATTCTTTCTGCCTGTTTATGATTTTCAGCGCCAGGTTAGGCGCAGGTGAGAGTAAATAATTGAATAATATCTTGAATGATTCTATTTTCGAGGTTAAGTCAAAGACAAACAGCATGAGGCTTATGGAAATCAGGAGGATTAATACAATGGTAGGTTGGTGTTTCACATTTTTTGCGTTTTCATATTTTCACGTACTTTTTCAGATTGTCCAGCTCTTCAAGGTACTTGCCTGTTCCGTAAACAACGCAAGTGAGCGGATCCTTGGCAATCTTTACAGGGAGCTCCGTTTCCTTTGAAATAAGATCGTTCATGCCCCTTAGCAGCGCTCCACCGCCTGAAAGCACGATACCCCTGTCGACCAAGTCCGAGGAAAGTTCCGCCGGGGTTTCTTCAAGGGTGGATTTTATCAATTCCGTTATGGTTCTCATGGGCTCTGAAAGCGCCTGTCTGACTTCTTCTGATGTCACTTTTATGGTCTTGGGGAGCCCCGCGACCTGGTCGCGCCCTTTCACTTCAAGCGACAATTCTTCCTCCAGAGGGAAGACAGAACCTATTTTTATCTTGACTTCTTCCGCTGTATTTTCACCGACAAGGAGGTTGTATTTTTTCCTGAAATGCTGGATAATCGCCTCGTCCATTTCATCACCCGCGACGCCGATCGATTTCGCTATAACCATTCCGCCAAGGGAAAGAACTGCTATTTCCGTAGTCCCGCCGCCGATGTCAACAATCATGTTGCCCTGCGGTTCTTGTATGGGAATTTCCGCGCCTATGGCCGCGGCAAGGGGTTCTTCTATCAGGAATACTTCCCGGGCGCCAGCCTGCATGGCAGATTCCCTGACAGCCCTTCTTTCTACTTCAGTTATTCCGGAAGGAACCCCGATGACTATCCTGGGATGAAGCAGGCTTTGCCTGTTGTGAACTTTCTTAATAAAGTAGCGTATCATGGTCTCGGTAACTTCAAAATCCGCTATTACACCGTTACGAAGCGGCCTGATAGCCACTATGTTAGCCGGTGTTTTGCCGAGCATACGCTTTGCCTCGGCTCCTATGGCTACGATAGTTTTTGTGTTTTTTTCGATTGCGACAACGGAAGGTTCCCTAAGTACTATTCCCTGTCCTTTGACATAGACCAGGATACTTGAAGTCCCCAAGTCAATGCCCATGTCATTTGAAAACAGGCTAAACAGGAAATTAAACATAATCGCCTTGGTAAGACCGATTACTGGAGCAATTTAATGACTACGATAGATGCAGCATCACCCTGCCGCAAACCGACTTTTAGTATCCTGGTATAACCGCCATTGCGGTTTTCATACCGAGGAACAAGTACTTCGTGAAGTTTTTTTAATGCCTGCTTGTCATGGATATCCGCAGCCACTTTCCGTATTGAGGCGAGGTTCTTTTTTTTAGCACAGGTAATTATTTTTTCGACAAACGGCCTTACAAGCCTGGCCTTTTGTATCGTAGTCTGAGCTTTCTCGTGAAGGATCAGCGACGTAGACATGCTCCGCATCAAGGCTTTGTAACCTGAAGAAGTCTTAAGCATATTATTTGCTCTCCAAAACCATCCCTAGTTTTAAGTTCTGTTCAGACAATTTTTCTTTTATTTCATCCATTGACCTTTTGCCCATATTTCTCAGGCTTTCCATTTCTTCTTCGCTTTTTACAACCAGCTCCTTCAATATTTTTATTTGAGCTGACTTAAGGCAGTTTATAGGCCTTGATGACAGCCCGAGTATATCCACAGGCTGGTTCAATAATTCTTCCATTTTTTCTTTCTGTATGAACTCTGTTGCTGAAACAGCCTTTTCTTCTTCCATTTTTTCAGATTTCAGGAATATATTCAGGCTATCCCTCAATATCTTCGCGGAATATGTCAGGACATCAGCGGGAACAATGCTGCCATCAGTCCATATTTCCATGATAAGCCGGTCATAATCAGTCCTGTGACCAACACGGGCGTTTTCCACTTCGTAATTCACTTTTACTACTGGTGAGAAAAGCGCATCCATGGGTATTACATCAACTGAATGTGAGGTCTTTTTGTTTTGTTCCGCGAAAGCGTAACCCCTGCCTCTGTTCACTTCCATCTCAATCTCAAGAAAACCGCCGGGCTCAATTATGGCGATTTCCTGGTCAAGGTTAATTATTTCAACACTTGAATTAGCCTTAATGTCTTTTGCCAGCACGGTTTTTTCCCCCTTTGTCGAGAGAATAAGTGTTTCCGGCCCCTGAGCATACATTTTAAGCCGTATTTTTTTTAAATTTAAAAGTATCTGCATTACGTCTTCTTTTACGTTTTTGATAGTATCGTACTCATGTCGAACGATAAAATTGCCTGTCCCGCGTATTTTGCAGCTTGTTATGGCAGCCCCTTCAAGACTTGATAGAAGTATGCGCCTGAGGGAATTCCCTATTGTATGGCCATAACCCGGCTCAAACGGCTCAGCAATAAATTTCCCATACGAATTGTCCTGCTTTTCTGTAACCAATTGTTGGGAAAAAACTAATTCTGTCATGTTCCGGACCTCCGATTATAAATTACGATTAAAACTACTACTATTATCTGGAATACAATTCTACAATCAATGTCTCATCTACCGGATATGAGAAATCCGCGCGAGAAGGCAGCGAAATTATCTCCCCCGAAAGGTTTTCCTTGTCTACGGTCAACCATGTTGGTATCCTTGTATAATTTTCCCTCCACCTTTTAAGACCAATATTTTCCTTTAACTTCGGATTGATTACGATTTTATCGCCGATTCTCACCCTGTAGGCAGGAACTTTTAAATTGCGATTATTTACCTTGACATTCCCGTGTGAAATCATCTGCCTCGCACCAATCATTGACTGGGCGAAGCCCATTTTTTTAACTACATTATCAAGCCTGGTTTCGAGCAGGTAAAGCAGGTTCTGCCCGGGCGAGCCCTTCATTTTTCTCGCCTGCTTAAATAAATTACGGAATTGGTCTTCGTTCATGCGAGCAGAGAATCTTGCTTTTTGTTTTTCAGTCAACCGCTTTCCGTATTCACTTGTTTTCTTAACAAACCGTGTAGGCTTGCCGCCCGTTTTCTTTTTGCGTTTGTCAAGAGTGCATTTTGTATCACATCTTTCCCCTTTAAGGAAAAGCTTGTCGTTTACTCTGCGGCATAGCTTGCATACTGAACCTAAATAACGCCCCATGTTCTCCCCTCTTGGTTGTTTTCAGAATACCTGATATTAGACTCTTCTTGGTTTCGGTGGACGACAGCCGTTATGCGGTATTGGAGTAATATCCTTGATCGTATTGATGGCCAACCCTGCTGCCTGAAGCGCCCTGATAGCAACTTCCCTGCCTGGCCCTGGCCCTTTTACAAACACGGATGCCTGCTTGACGCCCATTTCAACCGCCTTCTTAGCCGCTTTTCCTGCTGCTATCTGTGCGGCGTAAGGTGTGCCTTTTTTTGTCCCTTTAAAACCGCTTGAACCTGCGGTTTCCCAGATAAGCGCATTTCCTCTTTCATCAGTGATCGTGATAATAGTATTGTTGAACGATGAATGGATATACACCTTGCAATAGATACTTGTGACTTTTTTCTTAATGTTTGTTTTCGTAGCCATTTATCCTCTTAAATACCCCATGCGATTCGCTAGGAAGAATATGGGGTGCCTCTCCTTTCTGGTACCCCATCCTATTCGCTTGGAAGAATATGGGGTGTATTTTATTTTGCCTGCGGTGCGGCTGGTGCTGCTTTTGGCTTGACCACCCTCGCGCTACCAACAGTTTTCCTTTTTCCTCTTCTTGTCCTGGCGTTTGTGCGTGTCCTCTGACCGCGAACCGGCAGGTTTCTCCTGTGCCTCATTCCCCTGTAACTACCTATATCGACCAGGCGTTTTATATTAGCCGATATTTCACGGCGCAGGTCGCCTTCGACCTTGTAGTTGGTCGAAATTTCCGCGCTTAATTTACCGACTTCTTCTTCTGTCAAATTTTTCACCCGCGTCTCGGGATTTATCTGGACTGTCTGCAGCACCTTGTCAGCCACTGCTTTTCCTATTCCAAAAATATACCTCAGGGCCACATCTATCCTTTTTTCCTTTGGTAGGTCAACTCCTGCTAAACGAGCCATTCAATCCTCCGGTTTTGTTTAACCTTGTCTTTGTTTGTGCCTGACTTCAGAACAAATGACCATAACTATTCTTTTTCTCTTAATGATTTTACATTTCTGGCAGATTTTTTTTACTGATGATTTAACTCTCATTTTTTTCTGTAAGTAATCCTTCCCCTTGTCAAGTCGTACGGCGATAGTTCAACGGTCACTTTGTCGCCCTGGAGTATTTTTATATAGTGCATTCTCATCTTGCCGCAGAGGTGTGCCAGAATCTGATGGCCTGATTCTATTTTTACCTTGAACATCGCGTTAGGCAGCGTCTCGATTACTTCGCCCTCGACCTGGATTTTATCTTCTTTACTCATAATTTTTTTCAACAATTCTTCTAGAAAACCGGTTCAAAACTGGTTAACTGCTCCGGTCCGTCTTCCGTAATCGCTATCATATGCTCGTAATGAGCGCAGTATTTTTTATCTGACATGACCACTGTCCAGTTATCTTCTAGAATCTGGACTTCCCAGCTTCCCAGTGACACCATCGGTTCTACGGCTATTACCATGCCAGGTTGCAATTTAGGGCCCGTGCCGTGTCTGCCGAAATTTGGTACCTCTGGTTTTTCATGAAGCATACGGCCGATACCATGGCCTACAAAATCCCTGATAATCGAATAGCCCCTACTTTCAACATATTCTTGTATTCCGGCTGATATGTCGCCAAGAAAATATCTTTTGTCAGCGAATTTCAGGACTTGTCCGAAACTGCCGTAGGTTCCCTTTAATAAATCTTTCAGTTGCTGGCTTATATTACCAACAGGTATTGTTTCCGCTATATCGCCAAAGAATCCTTTATACTTGATCCCAATATCAACCTTAACAATATCACCAGCTTTAATGATTTTTTTCTTACTGGGTATACCGTGAACAAGTTCTTCATTCACAGAAACGCATATTTTTCCGGGAAACCCCCTATAGCCTTTGAACGCCGGAACAACTTTATAAAGATCAAAACTTCTTCCTGCCACTTCTTCCAAGTCTTTCGTGCAAATGCCAGCTTTTACGCTTTTTTTAACTTCGTTTAAGATGCCGCTTACTATCCTGCCGCAATCTCTTAAGATTGAAAGTTCTTCTTTTGTCTTTAATTCTATCAACTATTTTTTGCCTTTTTTAAGGCTGACTTGATTCTATTTGAAACAACGGCAACTTGAGCATTTGCATCTATTGTAAGCAGTTTTTTCTGCTTGCTGTAATATGCCAGTATAGGGAATGTCTCCTTTTTGTATATAGCGAGCCTTCTTTTTACTGTTTCTGGAACATCATCTTTCCTTTGAATTAGCTTTACCCCGCAACAATCGCAGACACTGTCTTTCTTCGGCGGCTGCGTTATCATATTGTAAACCCTGTTGCATGAAGGGCACAGCCACCGCGCCGTTAATCTTTTCAGGCTTTCAGCGGAGCTTAATTTCAAGTATATAACGGCGTCGATTTTTCTATTTATTTCTTCTAAATAACCGTCCAGTGCCTTGACTTGGAATAAATTCCTTGGAAAACCGTCAGAAATAAATCCGGATCTGCAATCAGGCCGTTGAACTCTTGTCTTAAACATGCTGATAACTATCTTGTCAGGTACCAGCCTACCTTTATTAATATACTTTTGTATTTCACGTGAAATCGGGTTGTCTTGTTTAAGTGTTGCCCTGAACAAATCGCCTGTTGATATATGTGGTATTTTATATTTTTTGATTATATTTGCAGCCTGTGTCCCCTTTCCGGCTCCAGGCGCGCCAAGTAAAATTATATTCAACATCTTTCCCTTTTTGACCTTTTTTATAATTTACTTTATATTAAACCATCTTCCCTTGATCCTACCTTGTTTCATGAACCCTTCATAATGACGCATGATCATCTGTGATTCTATCTGTCCTATAGTATCAAGGGATACACCTACGACTATCAGCAATGCCGTCCCTCCGAAAAAGAAGGGAGCGTTGAACATATTCCTTAAAATATCAGGCATTATCGCTATTAGCACTACAAATATTGCCCCGCCGAGCGTAATTCTTTCAATTATCCTCTGTATATGTTTTGCAGTGGCTTCCCCCGGCCTTATTCCCGGGATGAAACCGCCCCATTTTTTCATGTTCTCGGCCATGTCTGTTGGATTCATGATAATTGAGTTGTAAAAATAGCAGAAAAATACGATAAGTGCAGCATATATAAGTTCATATAACCATGACCCTCTCTGCCAGAATTCCATTAATGTTTGAGCCCACGGTACGTTTGACATGAACTGCAGTATAGTCAGAGGAGCGGATAAAACAGAAATAGCGAATATCACAGCAATGACTCCTGCCTGATCAACCTTCAAGGGAAGGAATGTAGTTGCCCCGCCAACCATTTTCCTGCCAACTACTCTTTTTGCGTACTGTACGGGAATCTTTCGTTGAGCTGTTTCAACCCATATTACAAGACCCATGACAACAAGGACAACCACGAGCAAAACGATGGCTTTCAAGAGGCTTAATTCTTCGATTCTCAGCATCCTGAAAAAATCCTTAATCGCGCCTGGCAGACGGTCAACGATACCAGCGAAAATCATCAATGAAATGCCATTACCTATACCAAACTGCGTTATTTGCTCACCTAGCCACATAACTAGCATGGTCCCTGTAACAAGAGCGAGCACTGTTGTAAGGAAAAAACCCAC
>MGVM01000076.1:9082-10551 GCA_001800495.1 Elusimicrobia bacterium RIFOXYB2_FULL_48_7 | reverse complement strand
TTAGTTTTGGCTGAATAAACTGCTCAAACAGATGATCGAATATTTTTTTGTCATTGGTTTCAGTACCGGCATCAAAATGAACCTCTTTTGCAAAGTCACGTATTCGGTTGTTAGCCACAAGCTCAAGTATGTTTACATTTTTACCGAATGCTTCTGTAAACAGTTCATTCATGCTTGCTATTCTGAATTCCGCAAAGTTAAGTACCTGACCTTCAAACATTACTTTCTCGTTTAAATCCAAAGCATTAACAATACCTTTTATCAGATTTCTGCAAAGCTCTATCATCCCCGCACAGTCTGAATAAGCCTGATATATTTATACCATGGTAAATTCAGGGTTATGCTGCCTGTCTATCCCTTCGTTGCGGAAAGACTTACCAATTTCAAATACTCTTTCAAGTCCGCCTACCACAAGCATTTTCAGGTATAACTCCGGCGCAATACGCAGAAATAAATCTGTGTTGTACGTGTTGTGAAAAGTCTTAAACGGCCTGGCCAGTGCTCCGCCGGCAAGCCTTTGAATAATTGGTGTTTCAACTTCCAAAAAAGCATTGTTATTTAGTTGATCACGGATAAGATTTAAAATCCTAGCCCTTTTAATAAATATTTCTTTTACTTCCTGATTTGAAATCAAATCCAGATATCTCTGCCTGTAACGGGTATCAACATCTTTTAACCCATGCCATTTTTCCGGCAATGGCCTTAAAGCTTTTGAAAGTAATGTATAGTTTTTTACATTTACAGTCAGTTCGCCGGTTCTGGTTCTGAATAATTTACCGGTCACTCCGATAAAATCACCTATATCTACAGTATCAATGAAGTTTTTATAGGTTTCAGACCCTACATTGTCCATTTTAAAGTAAAGTTGCAGCTTTCCGGTAAAATCCTGAATATGACTGAAAGTGGCTTTACCCATATCTCTTCTGGCAATAATCCTGCCGCAGACCTTCACTTCGGTTTCAGTAGATTGTTCTTTTTGCAGGTTTTCATATTCTGTTTTTAAACTCTGCAGATTGTGGGTATACTCAGATTTTACTGGGTACGGGTTTACTCCAGACGCTTTTACTCTTTCGAGTTTTTCTTTTCTGTTTTCAACAATTTTTTCAATCGGCTGTACTGTTTCCTGAGCCTGCTCTTTTTCTTTAGTTTCCATAATTATCCTATCAGTTCCTTTATTTTATCTCTGAGCATTTTCGTATTAAATGGTTTTGAAAAAAAATGTTTAACATTTCTTGACATCAAAAACAAGTCTGACATAAGCGGTTTTGCTGTTACAACAACAACGGGAAGATCAAAAAGCGCGGGTACCAGCTCCATTTTTTTCAGTATGGTGTAACCGTCAACTTCAGGAAGCATTATATCAAGCAGTACAATATCCGGTATTATAACGTCTTTACCGGTTTTTTCTATACCAAGAATTTCCAGTGCTTCTCTGCCATTTTCTACCTGAATAATGTTGTATCCTTCTT
>MGVM01000076.1:2074-9053 GCA_001800495.1 Elusimicrobia bacterium RIFOXYB2_FULL_48_7 | reverse complement strand
ACTTCCTTGTCATCCTCAACGATCAGTATTGTTTTTACGCTCATTCCCTTCCTCATTGGTACCCCGTGGCACGCGCTAAGAAGCGTACGGGGTATATTAGTGGTATTTATAGCCCATAATTATAATAATTATAATATTATACTACAGAATCACGTTTTTTGCAAATTTTTTGCGAGGTAGGCTTCAATGAAAAGGTCGATATCCCCATCCATCACCAGCTGGATATTCCCTATTTCAGCGCCGGTGCGGTGGTCCTTGACTAACTGGTATGGCATAAAAACATAGGAACGGATCTGGTTGGCCCAACCGATACTTCCTTTCTCAGAATAATGTTTTTCAGTCTGGGAGCGCAGTTTGTCCTGCTCGACTTCGTAAAGTTTCGCTTTCAGGATTTTCATGGCTGAGATCTTGTTCTTCAGCTGAGAGCGCTCGTTCTGGCACTGGGTCACGATTCCCGTAGGAATGTGGGTTATCCTGACGGCGGAATCAGTTTTCTGCAAATGCTGTCCGCCGTGGCCGGAAGCGCGGTAAGTGTCAATCCTGATATCTTCGTCTTTTATTTCAATTTTTATTTCGTCTTCAATTTCAGGAAGCACATCGCAGGAAGCAAATGAAGTGTGCCTTCGCTTGTTGGCGTCGAAAGGCGATATGCGCACAAGCCGGTGCACCCCGGACTCGCTCTTCATCAACCCGTATGCGTAGGGCCCGCGTACAAAAAACGTTATGCTTTTTATTCCCGCACCGTCACCAGGCAGCATGTCCGATTGTTCAAGTTTAAAACCCTTTTTTTCGGCCCAGCGGGCGTACATGCGAAAAAGCATTTCAGCCCAATCGCAGGCCTCTGTGCCGCCGGCACCAGCGTGGATGGAAACTATGGCGCCCAGTTTGTCCTGGGGAAGCGAAAGCTTGGTCCTAGTCTCGATCAACGCGCTGTCTTTTTTCAATTGGGCGAGTTTGTCAAGGAATTCCTGCTCGAAATGCCCGTCAAGTTTATCGCCTTCGCTAAGTTCTATGATGGTCTCAAGGTCAGAAACTTCTTTTTTCAGGTTTTCATAGGAAGCAACGTCGGATTTGGCGAGGTCAAGGTCCTGCATTATTTTCTGGGCCTCTTGGGTATTGTCCCAAAAGTTCGACTGGCCTGATATTATTTGCAAATCGTCTATTTTTTTCTTCTTATTTTCAACGTCAAAGAAACCCCCTTAAAGTACCGACTTTTTCAGAAGCTTTTGACAGTTCGTCCTTTAATTCGCGTATCGAATAATGTTGCATTATTTTATTCTACCATTTTTTAATAAACATTTCAAAATCAGCGCTTAAACCGGGCTGGCTGAAGTACAAAATACAGTATTACGATCAAGCAAAAAAACACGAACAGGTCCCCAAAGCGGGAGTAAAAAGTCACGGACGTGTTTGGGTTTACGAGATAGGCCGGAGCGCCGGCTGTGAATATCTCTGTCCGGCTGATTATCCTGCCGCGGGAATCTATGTGCCCGGAAATACCGGTATTCGCGCAGCGGACGACCTGTTTCCGGTTTTCAACGGCGCGAAAAACATTAAAAGTGAAATGCTCGTAAGGGGCTGAGGTTTTGAGGTACCAGGCGTCATTGGTGATATTGATGATGAATTCCTGGTAACGGAATTTCCTGACCAGTTCCGGAAAGATCGATTCAAAACAAATGTTGGATGAAAAACGCACAGGCCTGTTGTTGAAGGGCAGCGAAAACACGGTGTATTTTTCCCCGGCAGTAAAACCGCCCAGCTCGTTTACCGCCTTGATGAATTTTCCTAGAAATGATTTTAGCGGCACGGCCTCGCCAAAAGGAACCAGGTGGATCTTGTCGTACCTGGATGCCACGCTGCCGTCTGGTGAAAGCAAGACGGCCGAGTTGAAATATTTGCCGTCACGGGTGTCTGCGGAGCCGATCAAGTGGTATGCCTGGGTCAGGTTAGCCAAACCCTTGATCCGCCGGTACAGCTGTTTTTCTTCAAGCAGGAAACCGGGTATTGACGATTCCGGCCACACGATCAGGTCCGGCCTGTCCCTGAACGTGCTTTCTTTTGCGAGCCGGTCGTAGACATTCATTATCTCGTCCGCGTAATTCCTGTCCCATTTTTTGTACTGGTCTATATTCCCCTGCAGCACGGCGACCTTAAAACCGGGAGATTCGCCTTTTTCCCCGGGACCAGACAGGCGGTAAGCGCCGTAAAACAAAAAAGCCGCGAAGATCAGCGAAGCATAAATCAACCCGCGGGCCCCGCCGCGTATCAAGGGTTTTGAGAAGCGGCTCAGGATATACCGGAAAACAGCGACATTCACAAACACTATCAAAAATGAAACCCCATAAACGCCGGTTATGTCGCAAACCTGTATTACCGGAAGGAAATTCCATTGGGAATACCCGAGGATTCCTGCCGGGATTCCGGAGAAAAGATGCCCCTTGATATATTCAAGGACAACCCAGAGTGACGCGAGGAACAAGGGGTTTGAAAAGCGGGTGGACAGGGCACAGAATACAGCCAAATACAGCGCGAGATATGAAGAAAGAAGCAGTAGGACAACAACTCCGGTTATCCAGGGCTCGCCGGCAGCGGTGAATGTCGGCACCAGCCAATATAAATAACCGCAGAAGAAAACAACCCCGGATATGAACCCGAACAGGAAAGATTTTCCGGGTTTGGCGCCTTTGACAGACGCAATAAGCGGAATCAGCGCTATCCAGGCAAGAAAAGAGAGATTGGCTTTCGGAAAACAGAAAAATAGAAGGATGCCGGACAGTGTTGAATAAAGAAAGGGTGTCATTGCGCCTGAGCGCCGCAGCATTTTTTGTATTTTTTGCCGCTGCCGCAAGGACAGGGATCGTTGCGGCCGAGTTTATTAGCTATTGTGGGTATTTCTTTCGGGGATTGCTGCGCCCTGGTTGGCACTGAAGGTATTCTTAGTTTAGGCGCATTGGGATTCTGGCCCGCAGGCGCTGACCTGCGGATTGTCTGAGTCACCGGCTGGATCTTGAAAGCGTATTCCACCGTGCTTTCGCGTATGCGGATCATCATCTGGCTGAATATCTTGAACGCTTCCTGCTGGTACTCGATCAGCGGGTCCTTGCCGCCGTACCCGCGCAGGCCGATGCCTTTTTTAAGCTGGTCCAGCTCGTAAAGGTGTTCGCGCCAGGCGGTGTCCATCATGTGGAGAAGGACCATCCTTTCAAGCTCGCGCATGGTATCCTTGCCGAAATTTTCTTCGCGGGCGTTGAAAACGGCCATTATTTTTTCTTCCAGGGTTTCTCTTAAAAGCTGGACGTCAAACTTTACTATTTCATCCTGCGACAGCTGCATTTCTATGTTGTAAACGCGCTTGAGCCACAGGGCCAGCGACTGCCAGTCCCATTCTTCCGGGTGTTTCTTGGTGGCCCACTGCTCAATTTTTTCATCAATGGACTCGGTTACCATGTCCTTGATCTGCTGGGATATGTCCTCGCCTTCCAGGATCTCGTTGCGCAGGGAATATATGGCTTCCCTCTGCTTGTTCATCACGTTGTCATACTCAAGCAGCTGCTTTCTTATGTCGAAATTCATCCCTTCAACTTTTCTTTGCGCGTTTTCTATGGCTTTGCTTATCCAGGGGTGCTCGATGTTTTCCCCTTCCTTCATTCCAAGTTTTTCCATCAGGCCGGACATTCTTTCGCCGCCAAAAAGCCGCATGAGTTCATCGTCTAGCGAAATGAAAAACCTGGTGGACCCCGGGTCGCCCTGCCTGCCGCCTCTTCCGCGGAGCTGGTTGTCAATGCGGCGTGATTCATGGCGCTCGGTGCCGATCACGTGCAGCCCTCCGGCATCTATCACGAGTTTCTGTTCTGCTTCATCTGGAGGGCTTCCGCCGAGGATTATGTCTACGCCCCGGCCCGCCATGTTGGTGGCCACGGTGACAGTGCCTTTTTTCCCCGCCTGCGATATTATCTGCGCTTCCTGTTCGTGGAACTTGGCGTTCAGTACCTGGTGCGGTATTCCGCGCCTGCGCATCATGCCGGAAAGCTTTTCATTTTTTTCTATTGAACGGGTGCCCACAAGGACCGGCTGTCCTTTTTTCCAGGACTGTTCTATCTCATCAACTATAGCGTTCCATTTCTCTTTCTCGGTGCGATATATTACGTCAGCGTTGTCGGCCCTTATCATCGGCTTGTTGGGAGGTATCGTTATAACATCAAGCTTGTATATGTCCCAGAATTCGCCGGCCTCCGTCTTTGCCGTGCCGGTCATACCGGAGATTTTTTCGTACATCCTGAAGTAATTCTGGAATGTGATGGTGGCGAGCGTCTGGTTCTCTTCGGCAACGCGCAGGTTTTCCTTGGATTCCACCGCCTGGTGAAGCCCGTCGCTCCAGCGCCTGCCCGGCATAAGCCGGCCTGTAAATTCGTCAACTATGATTACCTGCCCGTCTTTTACAACATAGTCCACGTCGCGCTTGAAAAGGTTGTGAGCGCGCAAGGCCGCGGTCACATGGTGCACCCATTCGGACTGCAGGTCGTCATATAAATTTTCAACACCGAGCAGGCGTTCGCATTTTGTCACGCCCTGTTCAGTCAGCGTCACCGAGTGCGCTTTTTCGTCAACTATGAAATCATAACCCTTGGCCAGGTCGATGCCTTTGTATTTAGCTTCCATTTCCTCGGCTTCCGTTACGAATTTTCCCCTTAAATGCGGTACCAGCCGGTTTGCAAGCACGTATTTTTCGGTGGATTCCTCCGCGGGGCCGGATATGATCAGAGGCGTGCGGGCTTCATCGATCAAAATTGAATCGACTTCGTCAACAATGGCATAATGCATGGGCCGCAGGACACGCTCATCCTTCCTGATCACCATGTTGTCGCGCAGGTAATCAAAACCCACTTCGTTGTTGGTGACGTAAGTGATGTCGCAGTTGTACATGCTCTGCCTGACTTCAGAAGGCATGTCGTGCTGGACATAGCCCACGGTCATCCCGAGCGCGGTGAATATTGGACCCATCCACGCGGGGTCGCGCTTGGCAAGATAATCGTTCACTGTAACGATGTGAACTCCTTTTTCAGTAAGGGCGTTAAGGTAGGCGGGCAGGGTGGCAACAAGCGTTTTTCCCTCGCCTGTTTTCATCTCGGATATTTTTCCCTGGTGAAGAACCATGCCGCCGATAAGCTGAACGTCGTAGTGGCGGAGCTTTATTGTCCTGCGGGACGCTTCGCGCACGCAGGCAAAAGCCTCGGGCAGCAGGTCATCGACGGTCTCCCCTTCAGCCAGGCGTTTTTTGAACTCGGCGGTTTTGTCTTTCAACTGTTCATCGGAAAGTTTTTCAATCCCTTCTTCGAGTGAATTGATTTGTTCAACGAGGGGTTGGAGCTTTTTTATGACCCTTGAATCTCTGGTGCCAAAAATTGTTTTTAAGATTCCATGTAACATGGTTTTTAAAAGCGGCTCTTTTTGATTATTGAAACAACTTCCTCCGGTGTATCTACGATTGTGAATACGTCAAGGTCGCATTTCGATATGCAGTCTTCCTTGAGCATGGTGTCTTCCATCCATTTTATAATGCCTTTCCAGTATTCTTTGCCCACTAAAATGACAGGGAACTGTTCTATGCGCTCGGTCTGGATAAGCGTGATAGCCTCGTAGAATTCATCCAGCGTCCCGTAGCCGCCGGGTAGTGCAACGAACGCCTTGGCGTGTTTGGTGAACATGACCTTGCGCACGAAGAAATATCTGAATTCAATCATTATATTTATGAACGGATTGGGTTTTTGTTCCATGGGCAGCATTATGTTAAGCCCTACCGAATTTCCACCCGCTTCACTGGCGCCCTTGTTCGCCGCTTCCATTATCCCCGGCCCGCCTCCGGTAATTACCGAATACCCCGATTTGGCCAGCAGATAGGCCGTTCTTTCGGCGATTTTGTAATATTTTGTCCCTGGTTGTATGCGCGCTGAGCCGAAAATGCATATGCCTTTTTTTATTCTCGAGAGGGTCTCAAAGCCATCGATGAACTCGGCCATGATGCGGAATATGCGCCAGGTATCCTCGTCATGAATATCATCATGTATCAGCGCCTGGTTAAATCTTTTCTGTTTTTTCAATTTTACCTCCGCGGTTGTGCCTTAAAATATTCAATCGTGGCTTTCAGCCCCTCATCCAGCGATAAACCGGGCTTGAATCCTATTTGTTTTATCCTGCTTATGTCCGCCAGAGAGTGTTTTATGTCGCCCGGCCGCTCTTTTGCGTGAATTATTTTCGAACTGGACCCGCACATTTGGATTACTTTTTTTGCCAGTTCATTAATGGTGATCCTTGTGCCGTAAGCGGCATTGTAAACGCCTTCCCCCTTCTTACAGGCGAGAACATTTGCCTGAACCACATCCTTGACATAGATAAAATCCCTGGTCTGCCGCCCGTCGCCGAAAACGGTAAGGGGTTTGTTCCTTAAAGCCTGGAAAATGAAGATAGGCACGGCCGCCGCGTATTGCGATTTAGGGTTCTGCCTGGGCCCGAACACATTAAAATACCTGCAGGAAACGCTTTCAACCCCCCATGCTTTCCGGTAAAGTGAAAGAAGGTATTCACCGTCTAGCTTGGATACTGCGTAGGGGCTTTTCGGCTCGGGGAGCATTGTTTCGGCCTTTGGCATTTTTGGATTGTCGCCATAAATTGCCGAAGATGAAGATAGAATAATTTTTTTTACTTTATTTTCCCTGGCCGCTTTAATGATGTTCAAGGTGCCTTCGGTATTTATCCTGAAGCATTCAACCGGGTTGATAATGCTTTCCGGCACGCTTATCATGGCGGCAAGGTGGAATATGTAATCCGCGCCTTTGGAAGCTTCCAGGACAGTTTTGTAGTCCGTCACGCTTCCACGGATGAATTTAACATTGAAGCCTTCTATGTTGTTCCTGAAACCTGTCTTCAGGTTGTCCAGGACAAGCACCCGGGCGCCTTGCCGGTTTTGCCAATATTCAACGAT
>MGVM01000076.1:0-2003 GCA_001800495.1 Elusimicrobia bacterium RIFOXYB2_FULL_48_7 | reverse complement strand
CTGGTCAAAAGCCGTGCAGATTATAACAGGCAGCTTAGGGTATTTCTCGCGGGTTTTCTGAAGTACGCTCAGTCCGCTTGCGTCAGGAAGTTTAATGTCAAGCAGCATCAGGTCAGGTTGGTTTTTGCCGAGGTATTCAAGGGCCTGGGCGGCGTTATTAGCAATGGACAGGTCAAAACCGCACCTTTTCAGTGCGGTCGCGTAAATTTCGCTTAGAAGTTCTTCATCCTCAACAACAAGAATTTTTTTCATGTCACTCCCTTATTAATCTCTTCTCAAACACCAAGCACTTCTTTTACCCTTTTCTTGAGTTCCGGCAGAGGAAACGGTTTTATCAGCAGGTCTACGACTTGTGTGGAATCAATCTCACTCATTGACGACTGGTCCATGTAGCCGGTGCAGAAAATAACAGGAAGGCCCGGATGTGTTTTCTTCAGTTCCTTTGAATAAGCCATGCCTGTTTCTTCAGGCAGTTTCATGTCCAGTATGGCCAGGTCAATAACCTGATTTTTCACCAGTTCCCTGGCTTCCTTCACGCTGGCCGCCGCAATAATGCGGTATCCCTGGCTTTTTAACGCGGTGTACATTATTTCCCTGAACGAATCAAGGTTTTCAAGAATAAGTATCGTTTTGTTGTTTTCCATGTTGAAATTATACTATATATTTACTTTAAATTCAATAATAAGTATAATGCTTGACAATTATGCTGCTTATCTTAAATGTGATTTTTCCTATCTTCGCTGTCATCGGAATGGGTTTCCTGCTCAGGAGAAAAAAGTTCCTCACGCCTGAAAGCGTGAACGTGATGAACCGCCTGCTTTACTATTTCGGACTACCCGCACTGATTTTCCTCAGTATAGTCGAATTCGAATTTGAAAAAGTATTCAATCTCGCAGGGGTTGCCGGTATGCTTGCCGCCTCGATTATAGTATGCCTTCTTGCCTGGGCGTCCAGCGGCTTTATTAAAGGAAAGCCCCAGAGAAGCTCGTTCATCCTCGGCTGCTTCAGAACCAACATGGCGTATATCGGTTTCCCCGTCATTACAAACCTTTACGGCAGCCTGGGCCTGGCGAAAGCCGCAATCCTTGATGGAGCGTTTGTCGTGGTGGCGATAACTTTCTCGGTGATTGTCCTGGAATATTACCGGCCGAAGGAATCAAGCAAAAAAAACATCCTAGTGCTTTTAAAATCCATAGTTTATAACCCGCTTATTATTTCTTCCGTAGCGGGCATGGTTTTTGCCGTATTGGGACTGCGGCTTCCGTCAGTATTCACCCGGTTCTTGGATTTGCTTTCAAGAATGTCTCTGCCTATGGCTCTTCTTTCGGTGGGTGCCTCCATCACTTTCGCTTCCATCACTTCAAATCTGAACCTCCAGGCACTGATCTGTTTCGTAAAGTTGATTTTTTTACCTTTACTTGCTTTAATAATATACAAATTCCTGATACCGACAACCCTTCTGGACATGAATGTCGGGATTTTGATACTCGGAATGCCCACGGCAGTTTCTACTTTTGTTATGGTTAAGGAAATGGAAGGCGACAGCGACATGATGGCTTCAACCATCACTTTGACCACTACCGCATCAATGTTCACGCTCTCGCTGTGGCTGGTTGTTTTAAAATAAAACAATAATTTCAGGAGGTATTAAATTTCATGGCTAAAGAGTACGAGTTAAAGATTCAAAAAATAAGAAAGGTTTCAACACCGTTCAGAAAAATGGTGACAAGCGAATTCCCAGTGAGACAATCGGTGGCTATCCTCAAGAAATTAAGACAGTACGAGCCGCGATCCATGTCAGGCCAGCCCCTGGCCCTGTGGGACCGGGCTGACGGGATTAATGTCTACGATAAATACGGCAATAAGTGGATTGACTGGAGTTCAGGCGTATTGGTAGCGAATGCCGGGCACAGCAACCCTGAAGTCAAGAAGGCGATTATCCGGCAAACGCAAAAGGGACTTCTTCATAATTACTGTTTCCCTTCTGAATTGCGCGCGGATCT
>MGVM01000075.1:1914-10740 GCA_001800495.1 Elusimicrobia bacterium RIFOXYB2_FULL_48_7 | reverse complement strand
TTTCCCGCAAATCGGCTTTGTCTTTGATGACCGGGCCTGACTTGCCTGTTATCGCGATCACCAGCGGCCGGTAATTTTCAAGCGTTATCTCGCCGCCGTTGAGCGCCAGCTCGATTTTTCCCAAAACAAAATCCTTCTCGGGCGCGCCGCTCGGGAAAATCAGGTTTGCCAGCACTTGCGAGGCGGCTTTCACCCAGGTGATGTATTCGCCGAAGGATTCCTGCGAGATCTTTGATCCGCCGTCTCCCAGTATCGCCTTACCGTGCTTGTAGCATTCGTCAAACTGACTGTTCTTGACGAATTGCGCGGTTTTGGACTCGGTTTCCGTAAGTTTAAGCTTGCGGCTGTGAAGTGAAAGGGCCCTTCTCGCCATTTTTCTGCGGACTTCGCGGCTTTCAAGGCGGGACACCTGCTCTTCAACCGCCTTGAGCGAGCCGGATATCTTTGATTCAAGCTCGTAGAACCCTTTCTCGGCCGGCGGAATATATTTCGGCTTGACGAGGGTGTTGACCAGCGTTATTAAAGCGGCGCTGGCGGTGGCTTTGCTCCCCGCGACTGCCTTCGCCCACTGGGCCGCTTTTTGCTGTATCTCTTCCTGCGTGAACATGCCGTTAACGATATATTCACCTCCGAGAACCAGCCACGCGGCAAAATCCAACTGGCTGAACTTCAAGCCCGCAGCGACTTTGCTGAGGATTTCCGAGCGGTACCGGTACTCCGGTGACCACACCTTGAAATTCCTGGCTTTTGATTCTTCAATGGCGGCTTCCTCAGCCCTGTTATTGCGTATAACGTACTGCCTTATTTTCTCGTAAAGTGTTTGCGCGAGCGCGGCGTCTTTGCTTACAACCGCGGCATCCCAGAGCGCCTGGGCGTTCTTTCTTTCAAGCACCATTTCCTGCCGCCATTCTTCCACGGTGTCCTCGCCGAGGCCCAAACTGCCGTAAACAAGCCGGTCATCAAGCGCGAAGAGCTCTTTTATTTTCTTCCTTGACGAGCTGTACCTGAAAGAAGTCACCCTGCGCCTTCCGCCAGATGTTCCGTCCGCCAGCACTAGCGCGCTGTCGGGTTTTCCTTTCTTCATCAAATATACAAGCTTCGGCAGGTTATCAAACAGATCCAGGAGTTCCGGATCCGGAATGCTTAAGTCTATGAAATCAACGCCCTGGATAGCTTCCTCGTAGGCCTTCGTTACGCCTCTCTGCACAAGGACCAGCAAGTGGATCTTCGAACCTATGGAATTGATGAGTTTTATTCTTTTCTCGGCAGGCATTTCCTTTATGCCGCTCCACTTTTCCAGGTCGCCGCCGTAAACCCTGGAATTGGCGTCTATCATTGTTTCGCTTACGCCCGCTTCGAGCAGTTTTGTCTTTACGCCTTCCATCACGGCTTCAAGACCCGAGCCCGGCACGTGGTTCAAAACGTCCCTGCCGGTGCAGGTACCGATCATCCTGATATCCGCGGGGGTAACGAAATCCTTCATCATCCTGGTGATTATCTCCCTGCCTTCCGGGTCTATGTCTTTTAATAGGTGGTTTTCTGCTGTGCCGGCGTAGATCTCCATTTTCCTGGAACCCGCGCTGAAACGCACGTCGGTGATGGGAACTTCCTTGCCGTCCTTTCTTTCCCCTTCCTTATAAGAAGCGGTCATGACGCCGATTATCTTGTTGTCCGGCGCCACATTGGGGTTGAGCTTGCGGGATTTCTTTATCAATCCGTTTATCATATGGACCTTGCGGAACACGCCGACGCGGTTGATTTCCTCCAGCCCCTGGGCTTTCTTGTTCACCCAGTATGAAAACTCGTATTTCAGTTTAAGGTCCTGCTGGTCGCCGCCGGTGATAACCCCGGATTTTTTGAGCGTTTCGGCTATCCTGGGCAGGTTGTATATGTAACCCGGCTTGCCGAGTATGGAGAAATACTCCTTGTAGCGCCCGGTCAGGAATTCGTTGCACTTTATTTCCCAGTCCAGGTGTGTCTCCAAATCTACCTGCATCCTGAGGAGCTGGCGCAGGTCTTCAATTACTTTCGGCTGGATTGCCGCAGGTATGCCGAAATTGTCCAGTATGGTCTTGGATGTCTTGGACTCTACAGCGGCAATGATGACCGCGTAAAGGAGCGAGAATTCCTTCGGCACGCAGAAACCGCCGTAGGTTTCGCCCGTGGGAAGCACTATCCTGTCGCCGCGCATGTTCCACTGGTCGCGGAAGAATTCAAAATCGCCGATACCCAGCGTGTCTATGTTGATGCCGGCTGTCAGCGAGAGGTAATACACGCCGCCGCGCGAGAAGAAGTTTTCGCCGACTTTCAGGAATTCTGCCAAGCGCGGAGAATTTACCGCCTGCGGGCCCGCTATATTGTAAAGCCCGTAGAGTTCCTTGCCTGCGTTTGCAGCCGCCTGGTCCCTTCCGCCTACCCACTTGGGGACGTTTCGTATTGAGCGTACTTCTTCCACGCCGAGGTCGACCCTGCTGGGGGCGTAAATGAGGTTGTATTTCTTCGCCGGGCCCGCCGCTTCGTAGCGGTAAGCCAGGTTGTTGAGCTCGTTGAGCAGGTTGTTTTCGGTGATTATTTCGCGCCTTGCGAAAATGCTGGCTATTTCAACGTCAAGCCGGTTGCGCAGGTAAGTCCTGGTTTCATCCGCGAGGTTGTTCGACTTAATGAGGTCTTGGCGCGCCATGGAAACGGCGATGGTGTTTTTCTCGGAAACGTAATCGGGATTGGCTTTCACCTGGCCGGCATCAGAAAGCTTGTTGTTGGCCATAACCTGTTTGACTGCGTTTTCGTCTATTCCCGGATGGCTCTTGAGGTATTCATCAACTTTCCCGTCAAGGTTATGCTCCTGGAGCACGCATATCCTGCTGACCTCTCCCGACACTTCCGGGTAAGAGGAGATCAGTTTCAGTATGACCTTGTTCTTCTCGGCTTCGTTGTCCAGCGAAAGGCCGTCCGCCTGGGCTATGTTGAAAATTTCGCCCTGCAAATCCTGTTCTTCTATCACTTTGTTGCCCACGCTGATGATCCTTTTCTGGTAGGCGTCAATTTTTTTAGTGACCTGGCCTTCAAGCTTATGCGCCTGGGATACATTGTAAAGCGTCATTGTCTCGTTAAGCCAGTTTTCCACGTTGATCTCGGTTTCCCCCGGGCCCAGGGTTGTAAGCACGTGCACGCTGGGGATACGCCGGGCGGGCTTGAGGGCGAACGGCTTGAGTTCCAGTGATTTTTCTTCAAGCTTATTCCTGTTCACGAGTTCTTTTATTTTTTCTTCCGCCTTCTGCGCGTTTTTCTCCGCGGCTATTTCATTTACCAGGTTATTTTCGGTTTTGTTTTCCTTTATTACTTTCCTGAGCGCTTGTATGCGGTCAAGGCCGTCTGTTTCCATCAGCTGGCCGACTTCATTGCAAAGGTTGAAGTATGTCTGCCCTACAACCGCACCGAGTTCCGCTACCAATGCCGGGTCTTGCGATTTTTCTTTGCTTGTCTGCGCCAGGACTTCCCGTGCTATCGCGAGATGCTCGGAATCGATTACATTCTTCACGTTCTTGGACCAGTCTTTCGCGTAGCGCCTGTACATGTCTTCAAGCACTATTCTCTGGACCCACGCGGTGACCCTGTAACTGCCTCCCGCCTGCGGGATGATCTCGTAGGTGGCGTATGCCGGCAGGGCCTCAACCCAGTCGTCGCACCTTCTCAGCCAGGAAGACATGTTTGAAGTGGTGTACATGTTGTGCCCGGAAGACCTGATAAGGTGGTGGATTTCCTCATCCTCGCCGAAAAACGGGTCGTTTAATTCATTGAGCATGCCCATGTTGATTACATCCAGCGGGAAAAGCCGCTGGAAGAATACCATGAATGTCGGGTCTTTCTTGAGCGCCTTTGAAATGCTGAACTCAACTTCCGACACAGCGTCGTTGAGTTTTTTGGCCGCGTTTGCCAGTTCCTGGCGGTCGCGCTGGAGATTTTTAAGCGTTTTGCCGGAAGGCCCTTCGGAGGCAATAGCGTCGCTTTTTTCCGTCTGGAGCTCATCGATTTTCCCGAGAATGCTGAGCTCCATGGTCCTTAACTGCTTCTTGAATTTTTCTATGGTTCCCTTTGATTCATTAAGCGATATTTTTTCCCTGCCGGCCAGGTTTACCACACCCTGGGCTTCGCCGCCGAGCTGCCTTAACTGTTTCTGGAATTTTTGGAGTTCCGGGGTAGCGAATTTCAGGACTGCTTTATCGTACTGCCCCTTGAACTTGTCTATTGACGGCTTTATCTGCTTTGTTTCAAGCACTTTCGCGCTGGCAATGGACATGGCGTCGATGTAAAACGCCCTGCTGAAACGCCCGGTGACCAAACGGATGCCGTTTTTCATGCACCAGTCGGATATGCGGATGGCGTTGTTTTCGTCCACAGATTCCACGTATGTGTCCTTGATCTCGTTATATATCCTGTTGCGCAGGTTTTCCAGGTTCGAGGTTTCTTCCTTTATCGCCCTGCGGACCCTGTCCATGTTATAGGGGACTTCCGCGCGTTCCCTGGCCAGGAACCAGGAAACCATCCGCTGTTTTTCGTGCCGGTCCTTTTTCCCTGCCGCGACGAGCAGGCGCGTGAACACTTTCCCGCTGTCTATCTCAGGGATAGCCAGGATGTTTTTTATGGTTTCCTGCTCTTTTTCTTTAAGGGAATCGTATAAAAGGGTGGTATTATAAAGGGCGTCCTGCTCGCTCTGGCCGGAGAGAAGGCACAGGTGCGTAAGAACCGTCAATGAATAAAAAAGCGCGAGGTCGTTGTCTGAATAGGACGAGAGGTTATTGAATGAATCCACGTCCAGGATAATTTTCCTGGCCGGGGAGAGCTCGCAGTCAACTACAAGGTCGCCGCCGGTGGAGAATGCCAGCGAGTATTTTGCCGCCTTTACTTTAGACATTATGCCCTTAACGGCGGAATTCTTGTTTGCCGCAAGCGTTTTTAATGATAGCGCAAAAATATCCTTCTGTTTCTGGATGTTTCCGCCTGCCGATACAACCGTTCCCTTGCCGTGCTTTGCCTGGTAAACCCCTTTCTCCTTGAAATACTTCTCAACCTTTCTGATCATAAAACGATTCTCCCCCATAGAGTAGATTTATTTTTTGAAACAGTGTCATTCCTGCGTTGTTTTGGCAGGAATCCATTATTTGTGTTCTTTGTTTTTTGGTTTAGACGTGTGCAGATAGAGAGGGTTTTTATTATCATCGCCATTGATGATTTTGTTTGTATATCTGATGTGCTTTTGAATTATACTTCTTATGGGGTGCTAAGTCAATCAGACATGAGATTCAGCTTGAACCCGAACTTTATCATGGTCTGTTTTGCTCCTGTCCGGACTGAAGAGTCCGAGTAATTATTATACGGGACGGTGTAGCCCAGGGATATAAACGCCTCCTTCGCGAAGTTCAGGTCGAAACCCGCGCAGACCGTGTCAGCGGCGCCCTGGAAATTGACAACTTGCCGCGAGACGCTCGAATAAGGATAGTAGTAGTTATACTCATAGCGGTATCCCGTGTATGAACCGAAAAAGTTCTGGCCTCCCAGGCCGATCCACGGGTTAAACACACCCTGGGGGTTCATGTAGAATTTCAGCGCGGTATTATTCCTGTTGACCGTGCTGCTGCGGCCGTTGTTGACCGTGGTCCTGCTGAATTCTATGCCTATCCCGAAGTTGGTGTTCCGTTTCACGAACTGGAGCTCGGCCCCATAACCCGAGCTCTGCGTGGAGCCTTTATCGCGGAACACTTCGCAGGGATCATCGCCGGCAATACCCTCGAAGATGAAATTGATCATGGTGCCGCTGCCGGCCCTTGGCCGGTAATCCTGGACAAACAGCGAATCGTCTTTCCTTACCAGTTCCACGTCAGGGTAGGATATCCTGTCCCAGGTGGCGCTTCCGCCAAGCACCAGGTAGTCGTTCGAGAATTTCGCGATCAGCCCCTTCCTTATCATCCCGTCCTTCGTCCATACCTCATCGGCGAGGCACAGCCCGGCCGGAAACAGCATGACGGCCCCGCTAAGAGCGATAAAAGCGCGCAGCAGCCCGGTGTATTTATTCATATATCCCCCTCTCCGCTTCAGCGGATGAGCGCAAATTTCCCTGCCCATTTCCGGCCGTCCTTCCGGGTAATGACGCAGATGTATGTTCCGTCGGCGACAAAATCCCCGGCGCCGTTTTTCTGGTCCCATGTGAAAACGCCGCGCGTTTTTTCCCGCCCGATCCGCGCGACAAGGTCGCCGGAGAACGTGTAAATATCGGCCTTTTCACAGGGAGAAACGTCCCTGAAAGTGACCGGGACGGATATATCGGTGCAGGGGTTCGGGTATATTACCGGCACGTCGCTTTTTCCGGCCCCCCTGCCGTCAAACTCGTAAACGAACATCGCCGCGTAGCCGGCCGTATAAACGCGGTTTCCGCCCGCAAATACCCCTGTGGAATAAGCGCTAAGCAGCGCGAGCTGCTCCGGCGCGGAACTTTCCGGCTCTGAAAGGACCCTTACACCGGCTGACCCGTCCGCGAAAAACACATAGCCGCCCGAAACGCTGATACCAAGCCTTGCGGAAGAATCCGAGTACGAACAGGAATTGTAATAGCGGTACAATTCCACGGGCGCCGAAGGGTTGGAAATATCCATTACGCTGAAACCTGAATGATAATTGCCGTAAGTAACGAAGCGCCAGGAATAGGAATAAGAATACTGCCTGTTGGCCACGTAGGCGCGTTTCCCGGAAATAATAATGTCGCTGGATTTAAGCGAGCTGCAGGAATTAGACAGGCTTATATTGCACGAACCCGCGATGAACGGCCGGGCCGGATCGGAAATATCGGCAATTTTCAAGCCGCGCGTGTCCGCAAAATACAAGTATCTTCCTTCCACTCTCACGTCCCCCACCCACGATTCGCAGTAGAGCGAACCGGCCTGTTTCGGCGAAAAAGGGTTCGAGATATCGAATATCCTCAAGTAAGACCCGTCAGCGAGGTAAGCGTGCCTGCCGTTCACGAAAATGCCTTCAGCGCTGCCGGGCGTGTCGCAGGAACTCACTATGACAGGGCGGGCCGGGTTCGAAATGTCGATGACTATCAAACCCGCCGCATTGGCCGCAGCATACGCATAATTGCCGTACACGCACACGTCGTAGACAGTCCCGTTTACCGCGCAGGAGCTTATGACAACCGGCTTCTTTGGGTTTGAAACATCGGCTATCTTCAAGCCGCCTCCGCCGTCAGCGATATAGGCGTATCCGTCCTTCACGGATACCGCTTGGGCGTCGCGCAGGGTGTTTAGCGACCCGACAGGCCGGGTATTTATGCCGGCATCGGCGCCTCTGAAGCCAAACGTTTTTACTGAGGTTAATGCCGCCCTCGGCCGGTTGTTCCGGCCCAGGAACGAGGCCGTATCTGAAGTCAGCTGCCTGTACGCTTCGAACATTTTCGTTTTCACCAGGTTCGCCTCCACCAGGCCCCAATGGCGGTTCCCTTCTTCCTTTCCGTTGCGGAAACAGAACCAGAACACATTCCCGATATTGTGGCCCTGCGCCGTGCCGAACACCTGTGCCAGGTACTGAACCTGGCCGTTAGTGTCCAGGTTGCCCTGCGGGTCGGACGGCCACCCGATTTCCGTTATCCAGATTTCCCTGCCGGCATCGTTGAAATATCTCAGCCCCTTCCACCCGTTCCCGAGCCCGTTCCTGAGGACAGAAATGTAATAATCCAGGTTGTTTTCCCCGGGATACCTGTAGAAATTGATTCCTATTATATCGAACATATCGCCGGCGCCCAGGTTTTTCCCGAGAGAGTAATCATACAGCCGCTCCCAATACCGGTAATGTTCTTCCTCCGATGTCACTATTCCGCCGGTAACTATTTTGCAGTCCGAAGGGTTACTGTAGCATTTTTTCAGTTCCCGGCTGCTGCGCATCAGCAATTCCGCGTAACTTTCCGCGTCGCTTTTATCTACCATCTCCGCTTCCATGCCGGAGGCATAAGGCCTTCCCCAATACATTTTGTAGCTCGGTTCGTTCCATATCTGCCAGTGGGTGACTCCGTAAGAACCTCCGTTCCAGAAACCGGAACCCGGCCTGTACCTTTCAGCAACGGACCCGATGAACTTACCCCATTTTTCATAGTCGCCGGCTGTCCAGTCTCCCGGGCATTTCGGCACAAAAAATGGTTCATAACCGCCCATCAATATGGCAAGGACATTTATTCCGTACTCCCCCGCCTTTCTCATTATGTCATCGTATCCGGCAGAGCTGCTGGAATCAAACTGCTCGAAATGATATCCGTCCCCGGAAGAAAACTGGACCTGGGACCAGTAAACCGGGATTCTCACCCACCGCACCCCTGCTTCTTTCATCAGGCAGAACATTTTGTCGATGTCTACTTGTTCCTGCCGGATAGCCCACGGATTCAGGTCAGACGCGGCTATGCCGCATTGCACCCGCCCGGATGTTTCCGCGGGCAAGACGGTTTCCGATAGGAAGGCCGTTAAAAACAAAAAAACCATTGCCAGTAAAGTATTTTTTTTCATAATAATACCCTACTAAAGAATGGTATGTGAATGTGACCTGAAAGTGACCGGGGAAACTGAGTGAAAGGAAAACAGCCGATAAATCGGCAACTACACAACTGCTCCAGAAACAATGGTGGAGAAAACGGAGAGGTCCTTGTTGAGGATTACAATGTCGGCGTCCTTGCCGGGGGTTATGCTGCCCTTGCGGTTATAGATACCAAGGAGTTTCGCGGGGTTTTCGGTGGCGGTTTTGATTGCCTGCTCCAGCGTGCAGCCTGTGAACTTCATAAGCCGCGCAAGG
>MGVM01000075.1:0-1872 GCA_001800495.1 Elusimicrobia bacterium RIFOXYB2_FULL_48_7 | reverse complement strand
ATTTTCCTTCAGGAAGTCCGATTGCCTGCATACCGTCGGTTATTGAAATGCAGCGCCGGGCGCCCAGTATATCCCAGGCAAAATTCAGCACCCGCGGATGAACGTGTACGCCGTCGGTTATAATTTGCGCGGTAAGCTTTTTGTTTTCAAATATTGCCGGCAACGGCCCCGGAGCCCTGTGGTGGATGGGCATCATGGCGTTGTACAAGTGGGTCACATGGGTGATACCGGCTTTAATTCCTTCAAGCGTTTCCTCGTAAGCGGCGCTTGAGTGCGCGAACGAAGCGATTATCCCCCTGCCGCGTATTTTTTTGATGATTTCCAGCGAACCCTTAAGTTCAGGGGCGATGGTCATCATTTTCAACGCGCCTTTTGAGATTGTTTGAATGTCATCCAGCACCTGAAGTGACGGCTCGCAGATGCAATCCGGCTGGATCATTCCTTTCTTGTTCAGCGAAATGAAGGGGCCTTCAAGATGGATGCCCAACAGGTTCGCCCCTCCGAGGTTCTTGCCGGTCGCATCAGCGGCAATTTCCAGGTGAGCGTTGTCTTTCCCGGGTTTGTAAACCGTGGTGGCCAGGAATGATGTAGTGCCGAAACGCGCCACGGTTCTTGACATCGTCTTAAGGGCATCCACTGTGCCGTCGAGCACGTCAGCTCCGCCCGCGCCCTGGATATGGACGTCAATAAAACCCGGGGCAACAATCCTTCCGCGGGCATCAATGGTTTCTTCGCCGGGAAATCTGGATTTTAATCTGCCTATTTTGCTGATCTTGCCGTTTTTGATGAGGATATCGGTGGTTTTATCAGGAGAGTTGTATAAACGGCAATTTTTGATGATCAATATTTTTATCACACTGGTTATCCTTTTTGGTATTCTGTATTTTACTGTTTTTTTTGCGGATTTTCAATGGCTGCCGGTAGTCGGTTCTCGTCGAAATAAACTGAAAACCATGTTGTAAACATTATGTAAAGACAATAATTTAAAAAAAACCATTGACTTTTGAAGGTTTCCAATGTATATAATAGTAGGGCTGTGACAGAAGTCACACAAAAACCTTGGTTCCTTGTCTTACAGAACAATACTGATAATAGCAAACTACGAGAAATCGTAGGACGCAAAGCTATGGGTCTAAAGGACGCCTGACCCGCACCCTTAAAAGTACGAGCCAGACGCCCACAAATTGGCTTAAGGGGTGTCCAATGACCGCCAGGCTGCCAGTGCTTTTTTTTGCACTTTTATGGTTACATGGATGTAAACTCAACCGAACCGGTAAATCAATCAATTTACTGTTCGGTTTTTTTATTATTTGCCTTATTATTAGTAATTATTCCATAACATACCCCTCCGATCTTATCAACCCCAGCGTTGAATGGGTGGACATTATCCCTGAAACAGTCAACACAGGCGGCAGCATAGAAATAAGGGTATTTGCTAATGATGACGACTATGGCAGCGGCATAAAGAACATACTGGCCTGCTTAGCGAGCCCTTCCGGAAAGCAAAAAATAACCAATATAAACCTGGCGTATTCCAACGGGCATTACTCCGCTTATGTAACAATACCCGCTTATGTTGAAAGCGGGACGTGGGAGCTGGAGTCTTTGGCGCTTCAGGATAATGCCGGCAACATGATAACATGCTACAACTATATGGATTATTATGCTGAATGCGATGTCAACGGAACTGTAGCTGACATAATACCACCCGACTTCGGCGGTATCAGCGTGTCTCCGTATATCGTGGAAGCGGGCAGTTCAATAACCATCACCGTGTCCGGCGTGTCCGATGATATTTCCGGAGTGGAAAGCATTTATTGCACTATAAAAAGTTCCGCTGTCCAGCAGAACAAGGAAGTAAAACTTTCCCAG
>MGVM01000074.1:8536-9008 GCA_001800495.1 Elusimicrobia bacterium RIFOXYB2_FULL_48_7 | reverse complement strand
TTAGTTACTATTGAAGCCGCACTAAAGCAAGCTAATGATAAGAAAGTTTCACCTCTCTCCGCCGCCCGGGAAATTAATTTAAGCGGGGAGCGTGGGCGCTTACTTAAAGAATTTGTTAGCTTGATTAATGGATTATCTGAAGATATAAAAAAGCACTCAGTAGCAGAGATGATTGATTTGGTTATGGAGAAAAGCGGTTTAAAGCAAGAGTTGATTGACGGTACGCCTGATGGCGAAGCCCGTTATCAAAATGTGTTGGAATTAAAAACCGTAGCAGAAGAGCGCTCACCAGGAAAGGGTCAGGAAGCTCTGGAGCAATTTTTAGCTGAAGTAGCTTTGTGGCAGGACCAGGATAGTTATAAGAGCCGAGACCGCGGTCTAACTTTAATGACTTTTCATGCGGCTAAGGGTTTGGAATTTAAGGTTGTGTTTATGGTCGGTATGGAAGAAGGTTTGTTTCCGCACGCTTCCT
>MGVM01000074.1:0-8463 GCA_001800495.1 Elusimicrobia bacterium RIFOXYB2_FULL_48_7 | reverse complement strand
CCAGCGCCGAGTACATGCCGACATCTCCCGCGGAATCAACAGGGGATATATCCCAGGCGCTGTGGCAGTTTACCGCGGTTAACAGTAAAAACGAAATAGAGCAAACAACTTTTGAGATACAGCGCTTTTTTTCCATGGTTTTGAGTTTATAAATAAAATAAGTTTATTTCAACCCTTCCGCATGGCCTGCCCATGCCAAAAGGCAAAACCCCCGCGACTTATTCACGGTGGTTTTACCTTTTGGTTCTGCTGAAAAAATTATTTATCTTTTGTTCTTTCTGTTCTGGTCAGCTGTATCAGGAGCGCCAACCGGAGGAGTAACTGTCTCCCCGTATTTTTCGCGAAGCTGTTCCTCAACTTTTTCCTTTAATGCGAGGAACATCTTTTTCGCTTCTTCCAGGTTCTCGCTGCGCGCGACAACTCTCGCGCTGAGCGCTACGGCTACCTGGTTGCAAAGCATGGAACCGCTCTGGTTGTTCTTCAGGCTGTTAGATGCCTGAAGCATTACGGTTGTCCTTGCTTCTTCCGGTGTAAGGCCTTCCTTAATGGCTACCTTTACCAGTCCCATTGTTGACGCAAGGTCCTGGCCCGTGATGTTCTTTGTCATGAGAGCCTTGGCTAATTTCACCATTTCCCTCTGGGTCGTGCCTGCCTCAACAGCTTCCTTGGCTGCCGTGCAGATCGCATTTACTTCCTGCGTTGTGTAACGGTCCTGGGTGGCGGTGCACAGCTGATCCATGTCCTTGGTCGCTGTACACAGCTGGTCCTGGGTTTGAAGCGGGTCTTTTGTCTGCGTCAGAAGTTTGTCTTCCGCTGTCAAAAGCCCTGAACTTAACAAAACTGCCGCTGCTAAAATCGCTAATCCTGCTTTTTTCATCTTACTGTCCTCCCTTTTTAGATTTGGGCCTTGCGGCCTCTTGCTTTATATACAACCGAACCCGGAAAAAGTTACAGGCTATTTTTTCTGTTTTCCAAGTTGCTTGTTTAATTCTTCAGCTTTCTTGTAATCCCCCCTGTCAATAGCGTCCTCTACCTGCTGTTCAATGGAGGGCCTGCCCGGAAAATAAAACGAAGTTGATATCCTGCTCAGGTTCCCGGTAATATCGTTAGTAGACTGGGAATAATCAAGGTTGAATTGTTTTATTCTGAAACCGATCCCCATGGCCATGTTCCCTGCATCCGAACCAAAACGGAGCGCTAACTGTTTCTTTATCATGAATTCAGCCCCGAAATGCGTTTTTATGGTGCCGCCCTGCGCTTCGTTTATGTCATTTTTTGATTCAGCATCACAAGCAATCCTTAATTTGTCCTGCGCCAGCCTGAAAGCAGCGCCAAACCTGTATGTCATCGGGAAAGATTCATTCTTGTAATCGGCGGCGATGTTCCTTAATAGTAATCCGACTGTTATGTTTTCCCTGGCCATCCACAGGCCCCCGAAGTCAAAACCAAACCCCGCGCCGCCGCCTATTGATGAATCTATTGTCAGCCGCTTCATGTTCAAGCCAAACGAAACCTTGTTTGACGCCGGCAGGCCGTACGCCAGCAGGTAGGTGTTCTCGCTCATGCTGTTGCTGGTTTCTTCCAGCCCCTGCTTCAGGGAACTACCCACGGTCTGCCACCCGAGCCCAAGCGTGCCTTTGTCCATCGGCTGGACATAGCCGATATACCCCAGGTTCACAAAAGAGAGTTCCCCAAAAGAACCGTGCATCAAAGCGATTTCCGGCGTTTTGACTTGTACAAGTCCGGCCGGGTTCCAGGCCACTGAATTTGCGTCATCGGACAACGCGATGAAAGCGCCGCCGAGAGCCAGCGGCCTGCATCCAATCTGAAGGTCGATCGGCGCGCAAAAAACTTGCGCGGATACTGCGGCGATGATTGCAAAAACCGGCAGGATGCATTTTGTTTTTTTCATTGTATTTACCTCCCCCTATTTTATCACTCCGACAGTATTTTTATATTTCCCGGTAGAGCCGTCAGCATAGTCTGCCTTGAATATGTAGATGTATATGCCGCTGCCGACATAGCTGCCGAACTTATTCTCGCCGTTCCAGTTGAGCGAATCCCATCCTGTTAAATTACCTTCTTTCGAGAGCTTGTGTACAAGATCCCCGGACAGGTCGTAGATGGAAATGGTTACGCTTGTCGCCGGGGCTGGCAGGCCGAATACAAAAGAAGTCTGCGTTTGCGCCTGGAACGGGTTTCTTGTAAGGTATAACTTCAATTCCAGGGGCTGCGGCATGCTGTCTTCAAGTATCGCATAGATGCTGAAGTGGTTTACTTCGGCAGTTATAGTATTTGCAGCCAGGTCGCGGGATTTCGCCGCTACCTTTATCCATTCGGCGCCGTTCCAGTAGTAGATTTCAAGCTTGTTCTCGTCAAATTCCGCAGTGCCGTCCTTATCGGGATCGAGGGAAGCGTCAGTGTAGGGGATGGTGATTGCCGCGGGATTATTGAACACAAGGCCTTCAGGGGAGAATTCGCGCGCTATACCCGTAAGTTTCAAGTTACTGTTCACCGGTTTTATCAGGTCTTCCGGAGGTATCACTTTGATTGAGATCTTCTTGTCCAAAAGGAGCGCGCCCCCCGGAATTACTACTAGCGTTCCGTCAGGGCTTTCAAGGCTGCCGCCAAGAACACTGATTACAGCGCTTTCCTTGGGGATTTTATAGCAAAGGGAGCTTGTTGCTTTACTTGCGGTATTTCCTAATATATCAATGCCTTCGGCAGAAATGTTGTTGAGCCCTTCCACCAGGGCTATGGACTGTATGACGCTTCCGTCCGCGGCAGGATTGACTTCAGCATAAAATACCTTATCCCCGTTTTCATTCAAGGATTCTATTTTTACGCTTCCCATGCCTGCCGTGGCGTCGGTAACTTTGAATTTAACCTGGACAATGGGCTCGTAAAACTCCTTTACTGAATTGACAACTCTCGGGAGCGGGATGAAAGTAAAAACATTAACTGCTCCTTCCATGGAAACAAGAACGGGAGGCGTATTATCAACAGCAATGCTGTCAAGCCTGTAGCTTGCAATGGTTTTGCCTGTTTCTTCATAGGCAGTAATGAGCACCTGGTAGCTTGTCCCGTCGGAAAGCCCGTCGCCGGCAGTATCCCAAGACTGCTTCCAGCCGTCAGATTTATTTGTGTCTTCCGTATAGGCGGGAGATGTGCTTCCCGTCAAACTGTACCAGTTGTTCCCGTTGTCAGGAGAAATTTCAAATCTTGTTTTAACGGTTATCTCCGGAGCGACGGCTTCTATTACCAGGGTACCTTTCAGTTTGTCTCCCGCCCTAGGGCTGATAACTGTTATAGGAGAAAACGGATCATATAAAATACCGGCGGTTTTTTCAGACAGGTTCCCTGCCTTGTCCGTAATGACCGCCCTGACTGTATTCGTCCCTTCCGCTAAAGACACATTCGCACTCCAGCTTGAAACAAAAACCTGAGCCGCGATTCCGTTTACAATGATTGAATCCAGGTTTGCCTCTGTATAACTGCCTGAAACCGCCTGGTTGGAATATTTCGTGGGGCTTGTAACAGGATTGATGTTCAGGACCGGGGCTGTATTATCCAACACCACGCTTCCGGTAATAGGAGATGCCGCGTTGCCTTCATTGTCGCTTGCCGTGACAGTGAAGGCCTTTGTTCCGGTTGAGGTAGTTGTTACTGTGATGCTGTAAGTGAAAACATTGTCTCCCGCAGCGAGGTCGCCACTTGAGGCATTATCAACCATCGTATGGGACGCGCCGTCAAGGCTAGAACTGTTTAATACCACGCTCGCCGAGTTTACCGCTGAATCATCCAGGATCAACGCGCTAATTATAATGGTGTCTCCCGCTTTTGCCGCCAGCTGGCCTGAAGGATATTTTACAGTGACGTTTGATATACTCGGCACTGTATTGTCAATAAGCACCAGCCTGTAGTCGGAATAACCGACAAGCGTGGCTGAGTCCCTGGCGCGGATCCTTATTATATGCGCTCCGTCTGAAAGAGAGGCCGTGTTCCATGAATATGTGTAAGTGCTCGGCACTGATATCCAGGTGCTGTCTCCGTCAACCTGCATGTCAACTGAGAAAATTGTCCTGGGGCTTACGGGCGTTGCCGTGAAATTTACGCTGGCTGTGCCTGTTACTTTTTCCCCGGCAGCCGGGTTATTTATCACTACCGTGGGTGCTGCCAGGGTTGCCTGGGTATTATTCACGGTAACGGTTAATGACAGCGTGGCTTCGCGCATATTAGCGTCTGTTACTTTTATCCGCACTTCCCTTGAACCGTCCGGCAGTTCCGTGGTGTTCCAGGTTTTTGTCCAGAACCCTTCAGGGCCCACCTGTTCAAGGGTTTTCCAGGAAGCGCCCAGGTCATCTGAAAAAACAGCTGAACTTACATCAATTGTACCGCCCGTTGCCGTGGCCCATATGGCAAATGGGTAATGGCCTGATACTTCATCGCCGTCTTTTGGGAATACCGGCCGCAGGACAGGAGCTCCCGTCTGCAGCGGCGCCCAGCCGATCGAGCTGTAAACGGAGTTGTCCAGCTGTATTTTTTCCCATTCCGAGTTTGTGCTCAAAGTCCACCAATAGGTTGAACCTTTCAATATAAGCTGGGGGTTGAACCCGACAATTATTCCGCTTGTTACCTGCAGATCGTAGGTGCCTGTGCCTTTTAAAGGAACACTGCATTCAAATTCATAGCTCGTTCCGTTATGGCGCACCGCCCCGGCGCCGTTTTGGTTCCCGTCTGATGCCCATGAAGGATCAACCGTCATTTTGAAATACTTGTCAAGGTAACTGCCCGTGCCCGCGCCTGTGTAGGTCATTGAGGAACAGTTTTCGCTGTCAGGGGTAAGCACGCAGTCTGTATTGCCCCCGGTTGATGAGTTGTAATCCTGAAAAAATGAAAGGGAATCTCCTGCAGATGCTGTTGTTGATACAACCAGGCCCAGGAACAGGCTGCCGGCCCCGGTTTTCGCGTAAAGGGACCCCGTTATAATTGAACCCATATAATTGGTAAAGGTGGCATTACGGATAAAACTTGTGTAATGGTTCCACTTAGTATCAGTGAGGATGTACCCGTCGACAGTGGGCTCGTTTCCAAGCGCTACCGGCGCGGAAACAGTCCTGTCCGGCGCCATTATGCCGTTTTGCAGGTCGCCCCATCCGGCGGGATTGGTATTATTCTGGTTTGTCTGGGACCAGTACATTCCATTAAGGCTTTCAATGTCCATGAAAATCTGTATGCCGATTTCACTATCAACCCCTGTATTAAGAAAACATTCGCCGTTCGGGCCTGTCCCGCCGGCAAGCGGTATCTTGAACTCAAAATTCCAGGTCGGCTGGCCGCTTACAACGCCGTGGCTCATGGCCTTCGCCTGGAGCCCGGCTGGAGAGGAGGAATACACGTACCAGCTGCTTCCGTTCCATCCGCCGTTCCTCAAACCGCCCTCGTAGGCTTCAACATAGTATTCACCGTAAGGAGTTGAAGTGCTAACATCCATTGCGTGGTTATGGTTCTGGTCAAAATAGATTCTTGCATAATTTGTCAATCCATTATCGTTCACCATGGCAGCAATGGCAATATACAGATAGGTGTTGTCGTTTGTTATAAAAAGGTAACAGGGCTTGTCGCCCGGCTGGTTCACTTTCGAGCAATAAACGGAAAAAGACCTGACCGAAGCGTTTTTCCATTCCTTTGAATCGATTCCGGTTATGTCGCCTTCAATAATTGACGGCTGGCCGGTTGTGCCGTAAAAACCGTTTACCTGCAACACGCTGCCCTCGGAAACATGGGCGTTCAAACGCGCAGGCAAATATAAAAAGGTTGCGGCAGTAAAAACGAACAGCATCCGCCCAAACATATTTCTTTTCATTGTGCCTCCCCCGCAAATCTATTTATCCCATTTGAAAAAAGCTTGTGCATTATATACAATCGGCAACCTGTTAAGTTACAGCCGGCCTGGCGAATATACTTGATACATAGCGTTTTTTTTTGTATATTTTAGGTCCCAAAACTAAAAAGGCCCGAAGGGGGTTTTGGGACTTCGTCCAACTCAGTAACCTTTTAAGAAGCTCACACGTCTTTAATGGTAGAACAAAATGATACAACTCGAAAACCTCACTAAATATTACGGCGAAACACACGCGGTGGACAGTGTGTCCTTTGAGATCCCCCTGGGGCAGATCGTCGGTTTCCTGGGGCCCAACGGCGCCGGCAAGACCACTACCATGCGCATGCTCACCGGCTACCTCACGCCAACCAGCGGCACCGCGAAGGTGCTGGGCCTGGATATAATTGAAAATTCACTGGAAGTCCGCAAGAAAATCGGCTACCTGCCCGAGATGAACCCGGTCTACGATGACATGACCATCCCGGAGTACCTGGAATTCGTGGCGGAGATCAGAAATATTGAAAAAGAGAAGGTCACCGCGCGCATAAAGGAAGTTGTCGCGCTCTGCGGGCTCAAGGACGTGATCCAAAAGAACATCGGCGAGCTTTCCCGCGGCTACAAACAGCGCGTGGGCTTCGCCGCGGCGATATTCCACAACCCGGAAGTGCTTATACTTGACGAACCCACCAGCGGGCTCGACCCCAACCAGGCCAGGGACGTCCGCGAACTGATAAAAGAACTTAAAAAAGAAAAAACCGTTATCCTTTCAACACATATACTTTCGGAAGTCCAGGCCATCTGCGACCGCGTGCTGATAATCAACAAGGGCAGGATCGTGGCGGACGGCACAACAAAGGAACTTGCTTCCATGGTGCAGGGAAAGGAACTTGTGCACCTGGAAATAAAGACAACTGAAGACGAGAAATCCGTTGAAGAAAAACTGAAATCCATTCCCGGCTGCGAAACCGCGGTATCAAAAGGCGCCAGGGACGGCAAATTGGGCTTCGAGATCGGCGCTGCTGTGGATCCGCGTGAGGAAATCTTCAACCTGGCCGTGAAAAACAAATGGACCCTGGTTGAAATGCACAAACAGTCGGTCACACTTGAGGAAATTTTCCGCCAGTTAACATCACAATGAAAAATATTCTGATAGTTTTCAAAAAAGAACTCCGCACTTATTTCAATTCTCCCATCGCCTACGTGGTTATAACCCTGTTTTTACTGCTATGCGGTTATTTCTTCATAGTGCCGCTGTTCGTTGTCGGCCAGGCGAGCGTGCGCCACGTGATGGACCTCTTCCCGCTCCTGTCACTGTTCTTCGTGCCCGCGATAACCATGCGCCTGCTTTCGGAGGAAATGAAATCCGGCACCATCGAACTGCTTTACACCATGCCGATGAAAGAGGAAGAGATAATAATAGGAAAGTACCTGTCCGGCGCGGCGCTTTTCGGCATGTGCGTGGTTGCCACGGTTTTTTACCCCATAATGCTGAGCTTAATCGGCAAGGTTGACTGGGGACAGGCAATGGGGTCTTACGTCGGCGCGATCCTGCTGGGCTGCATGTTCTCGGCCGCGGGCATTTTCAGCTCTTCCATCACAAAGAACCAGATAATTTCCTTCATAACCGGCTTCGTGATCTGTTTTATATTCTTTATCATCGGCCAGACGGTGCCGTTCCTGCCGCCGTTCCTGGCGAAAACAGTCAGCTTCATCGGGGTCACGTCGCACATAGAGAATTTCAACCGCGGGGTGATAGATTCCCGCGATATAATGTATTTCCTGAGCGTATCGGCGTTTTTCCTTTACTGCACGCTGGCCGTTATGAAAACAAAGAAATGAAAAAAACAAATATCTACTACTCGCTTTCCGGGATAGCAATTTTCACCGCGATACTGGTGTTCGTCAACCTGATATCCTCCTACGTTTTCACCCGGCTCGACCTCAGCGCCGGCGGGATCTACTCGCTTTCAAAATCCAGCAAGAAAATCGCCCGCAACCTGCCTGACCGGGTGATAATAAAGGCATTTTTCTCAAAAAACCTTTCCGGGCAGTACGCCATCAACAGGGCTTACCTGCAGGACCTGCTTGCCGAATATAAAACCTATTCCAGGGGAAAGATAAGGTACGAGTTCATCGACCCGCTTGAAAAAAAGGACCCCCGCGCGATGGAAGAAATCCAGCAGATGGGGATAATGCCCATCCGGTTCCAGGAAATCCAGCGCGACAAGTATGAAATAAAGGAAGGGTTCATGGGGATCGCTTTTATTTACGGCGACAAGAAGGAAGTTATTCCCATGGTCAAGTCCACAGAGGGGCTGGAATACGACATCACCTCGCGCATCAAGAAGCTTGTTTCACCGGGAATGAAAACCGTGGGTTTCATCACCGGGCACGGCGAGATAGTTGACCTGGGCGAGCTTACCCAGTACCTGATGACGCAGTACAACCTTAAATACATCGACACAACAAAAGAAAAAGAAATACCGGACGACGTTTCCTGCCTGGTGGACGCGGGCCCGAAGAAACCGCTCTCGGAGAAAGAGATATTCATGATCGACCAGTTCCTGCTCAAGGGCAAG
>MGVM01000073.1 GCA_001800495.1 Elusimicrobia bacterium RIFOXYB2_FULL_48_7 | reverse complement strand
CACCGCCCATGGCTATGGCCCGGGCCCCTACTCCAAGGTTAAGAAAATTTGCCGACGTGCTCCCTGCTCCGGCATAAATGTCGTAGCGGGCTGCGGCGAGCAGGAATAACACCGACAACATGAATGTGACCCCGGATGCTGGACTCTTTTTTGTGTTCATGTGGTTTTTCCTCCAATTATACAAATGATGTTTGTGTATTATGGTTATGAATGACCGTTTTTATCTTATGAACACAAACTTGCCTTTCTTGGTGTTGGTGTCGGTTTTTGTGATGTACAGGTAAATCCCGCTTTCAACAGTTTGCCCTTCAGTGTTTTTACCGTCCCAATTTACCTCGTTTGTGCCGGGGATGGCAGTAAGTTCCCTGACCAGGTCTCCGTCTAAGGTATATATATTTACGTCTCCTCCGGTTGCACCCGCAACCCAGAATTTCATCGGGGCAGCTTCATTGTATGTGTAAGGGTTCGGGTATGCCTTAGCCGGAGGTTCAACTTTCGGGCTGCTTGTTGTGAATGTATAGTCAGCAGATACTAATTCATTGTCAAAAGAGTCCTTGCACCTTATCCTATAATGATACAGGGTGCCGGTAGCAAGATTTGAAAGCGTTACAGTATGGTTTGTCGCAAGAGTGGTATCAGCTGGTGTCTGGGTCCCATAAGTTATTGTTAGGCCGTATTCGAGCTGGGTTGTAGAATTCTCATCGGTAGTCCAGACAATTGCTGCACCGGTATTGGTTACGGTTTCAGCCGGGCCTGTCAGTATCACAGGCGACGTGATTTCTATTATTCTTTGCCCGTTTGAATTTGTTGCTGTGCCCTGTAAGCCCTGGCCATTCTGGGCTTTTACACTGAAATAATACACTGTGCCCAGTGTTAAAGTCAGCCCTGACTTTGTTACTGTGCTGGCCTGCCCGTTGTCTGCCCAACCGGCTATGTCAACACTGCCGGCTGTTGTTCCTATTGCATACCAGTATTTTGAAATTCCCGATTCGGCGTCAGTAGACGCATCCCAGTTTGCTGAAAGCTGTGTTGTGGATATCGTTGATGAGATATCTGCGCTAGCACCAGTTCCGTCGCGCACTGTTACCGGTGCAGTAGGCGGAGTCGGGTCGCCTGCCCTGTATAATCCGTTCGAATTCGCGGCACTGCTTTGCAACCCTGCACCATTTTGCGCTTTTACGCTGAAATAATAAGTTGTCCCGACCGTCAGGGCGACGTTTGTCGTAACTGCTGTTGTGGTATTGTCAGTCCAACTCACAATGTCCGCGGAGCCCTGCGACGTACCTAACGCGTACGTATATTTGGCTATGCCTGATTCGGCATCAGCCGAGGCATCCCAGTTTGCCGAAAGAGTTGAGCTTGAAAGGGTCATGCTTTCATCCGTGCCTGTTCCGTCGCGCACGGCTGTCGGTGCAGACGGCGGGGTGGCATCGGGTGCAACATACTGGCCGTTTGAATTGGTTGCAGTACTTTGTAAGCCTGAACCATTCTGCGCTTTTACGCTAAAATAATAAGTTGTTCCAACTACCAGGGTCAGGGTTGTTGCTGTCACGGTCGTAGTGGAACTATCTGTCCAGCTTCTTAAGTCTATGCCTCCGGCCGTTGTGCCTATCGCGTACATATATTTGGTTATAGCGCTTTCTGTATCAACCGATATGTCCCAGTTAGCCGAAAGTTGTAGGCTTGAGTAGGACATACTTACATCTGTGCCTGTTCCGTCACGCACGGCTGCCGGTGCAGATGGCGGTGTTACATCCCCGCTGACATACTGCCCGTTAGAACTCGTTACGCTTCCAAAGAATCCTTGTCCATTCTGTGCTTTTACGCTGAAATAATAGGTCGAGCCTACGGCGAGAGTCAAACCGGTTGCTGTCACAGATGTTGCGGTATTGTCTGTCCAGCCCCTTACGTTTGTGCCGCCGGTTGAGGTACCTATCGCATAAATGTATTTAGCTATGCCTGACTCGGCATCAGCCGAGGCATCCCAGTTTGCTGAAAGTGTTGTACTTGAAAGGGTCATGCTTTCATCCGTGCCTGTGCCGTCGCGGACCGCCCCGGTGGCGCCGGGCGCGGTGATGTCTATTACGCATATTCCGTTTGAATTGCTGGCTGTACTTTGCCCGCCGGCACTGTTTTCCGCTTTTACAGTGAAATAATAGGTTGCACCAAATGCAAGCGGCGTACTGACTGTTACTGTAAGAACATTGCCCGCGTTTGTCCAGCCGACAAATTCTGTAGCACCGGCTGTTGCTGCACTTACAGCATACAGGTATCTGGCTATTCCGCTTTCTGTATCGGCCGCAACGTCCCAGTTGGCTGATAATTGCGTCAGAGAGGTGGTTGTTGACAGGTCTATATTGACATTTCCGTCACGTACTGCATCAGGCAGGGTTGGCGGCGTCAGGTCGGGCAATAAAAATGCGCCGTCGGAATTCTTTGCCGAGCTTGACGAACCGTCTACTGACTGTGATTTTACGCTAAAATAATATGTAACATTGGTAGTTAAATTTATTACCCTGGTTACTGATGTGCTCAATGAGTTGTCTGTCCAGGCAACAAACTCCGTGCCGCCGGCTGCTGTTGAACTTATCGCGTACCAGTATTTGCCTATACCGCTGTCTGTATCAACTACTACGTCCCAGTTGGCTGATAAGGTGTATGTTGAATAAGTTACATTTGTATCCGTCCCGATGCCGTCACGGACATTTGCCGGCGCGGCCGGCGGGGTCAAATCCAGTGATGCGTAATTCGTTGCGCCGTTGGAGACAGCTGACCAGAAACCCGCCTCGTCTTTTGCCCAGATACGGAAATAGTATGTAGCACCGCCCAGCAAGAGCCTGGCTGTATAGGTTCCCTGGTTTCCCAGTGCTACTGAGCTGGTTGAAAATTGGACTATATGCGCTTCATTTACTGTTGTGCTCCAGTTTACTGATGTGTATGACGCATATTGAATCCGGTATATGCTGCCGGGATCCAGCGGTTTAGCTGTCCAGCCGTCATCTCCGGGTGAACTCCAGGTCAGAATTATTGAGTTGTTGTCTGCGCCGGTGGCTGCAGCTAAATCTGTTATTGCGCCGGGTGCGGTGTAATCTGTTACATAGGCAGTTGCTCCGTCAGATAGGCCTGAATAGTTTTGTGAATCATCCGCTGTCCATAACCGGAAATAGTAGGTCGTATCCTGCGTTAATGATGGTACAGCCCAAACCTGCGGCGCATAGGGCGCAGGGCCGGCTGTGGAAATGATTATTTGCGCGCTGGCATAGGCCCAGGTTACACTGGTATATGTGGCATATTGTATATAATAAGAAGAGCCGGTTACCAGGCTTCCTGTGAGATTATCATCACCGGGTGAAAGCCATGAGAGAATGATGCTATCCGTTCCGCCGACCGGTGCGGCGGCAATCGCCAGGTTATTAATTACTACCTGGACCGGCGCCGGGGCTACTCCATCCGGCACATATATTGTTGCTCCGTTTGATAGTTCCGGGTAATTCAATGCTTCATCCCCGGTCCAAATCCTAAAATAGTACGAGGTGTCTGTTTGTAAATTTCCAACTGTCCATTTCTGCCGGTCCTGCGGGTTCACTCCTGAAGTTGAGATATTTATATTGCCTGCATTGTTTACATTCCAAACCACTGCCGGATAGGACGCATATTGAATCACGTACCTGCTGCCGCTCGTCAAAGGCCCGGACATACCGTCATCACCGCTGCTTGTCCAGGTTAGATCCACCTGCCCTCCAGCTGGCCCTGTCGCAGCTGTAAGGTCTGTTACCGGGCTTGGCGCCACTCCGTCTGCGACTGTTGTAGTGCCTATATACACATCCGAAACTATAACTTCGTCAAAAAGAATAGTAGGGGTGCATGTTGCATAGTTCATAGAATAAATACCGAGGTCTAACTCATTCCAGGTTCCTGCCCTGTAGTAATCAGTTGTTTTTGAACCTAAAAGAGACCCGTTCAGCCACATTTTCATTGTACTCTGGCCGCCGTTAACATTATTCGGCGCCAGAAATTCCAGGCAATTCCACGTGCCAGTAGACAATGGGCTTGCCGCAGGCGAATTAATCGAACCACCGTACCATCCGGTCCATTGGACAGTAAGACAATAATTTACTGTGTTAGCCAAGCTGACCCGTATGTATGTACTGCCTGAAGTCTTAAAAGTGCACAGGTAAAAATAGTTGGGATTAGGTAACCCGTCCCAGCTAGGTATATAAAAATAAAAACGCGCATAATATGTTGACGCCGGGGTCAAGGATTTTGCCAGGTACACGCTTTGATTGGTTACACTTGCATCTGTAAATTTCATGCTTTTAGCGCCTTCTTTGCTTGTTTCTGAAGTCGCATAGTATGTGCACCCTGCCTGCATGGTTACCGTTGTCCAACTGCCTATAGGTACAGACCAATCATTGAAATTGTCGTAAAACTCAATGCTTGCATGAATTACCGGCGGAAACAATAAAAACAGGCAACCCAGCATAATAATTAACTTTTTCATCTTAAATACCTCCAGCTTATTTATTTTGTAATATCAGTTTTCCCGAAGTTTTGTCGCCGTTGGCCTGCGTTATTGTATATAGATAAATACCGTTTGTTGTTTTTTCGCCGGCTTTATTAGTGCCGTCCCAGGTTATAATATCCGTGCTGGCGCCCGGTAATGCCGTTAATTTTTTTACCGGCCTGCCGCTGATTGTGTAAATATTTACTTCCCCGCTTCCTGCGGTGTTCAGCTTGAATTTTGCCGGAATGCCGGCAGACGTTTTGAAGGGGTTTGGGTAAAAAACAGGATTAGTCCCGTTAGAAACAATTACTGTCTGCCCGTTGGATGCTGTAATATTGTTGTAACGCAAAGAGCCGTTTTGCGCTTTTACGAGGAAATAATATTTCTGGCCGTTTGAAAGATTAAGCCCTGTACAAGTTACGCTTGAGGCTGAACCGTTTGATGTCCAGTTGATAATATCGGTACTTCCGGAAGTTGTGCCGACAGCATACCAGTATCTTGAAATACCTGATTCGGCATCAGTCGAGGAGTTCCAGTTCGCTGATAACTGGGTAGTTGAATTAGTCTCGGAAATGTCCGCGGTGCCTGTGCCGTCCCTGACCACGCTTATATCAGATGGAGGCGTCGGGTCAGTTATTAACTCCGGTTTAGGTGAAACCTGAATCTGCGCCGCATAGGTCCAGATGTCGGTCCAGTTCGTCTTAGTTTCCCAGGTAGAGCTTGCCCCTGAAATGCGCCATATCATCCAGCCAACTCTATGCACGGCAGGCGTCCCCCTTGAAGGGTATGCAGGGTCAGGTATCGCGGTGACTCCCTGCCAGAAATTAGGTTCCCCGTAGCACATTTCTACGAGTTCCTGTTCGAACCGCCGTTTTTCCCATACTGGCGCAGTGCTGATACAAGTCATGTCTTGTCCGAATTCTGTACACATAAATGGAACATTGTAAGTGTTTTGAATTCTTCCTAATTCATTATTCACAATAGCCCCTTCACCCGGGCTAATAATATAAAGCTCGCTGCATCTTGTATATTCATGGAAGGTAAAAACAACCTGGTTATAGCCGGGGTCAGGCTTATATTTCTCATTTGCAGGCAAATCGTCTTCCCAGCAGGATTTATGGTATAACGCATGGCTCCACATATGATTCCCTACAAAGAGGATGTGTTTTTTATCCACCTGCCTGATCAATTCAATGCATTTCTTGTAATTGTTTCTGGCTAAAGCCCTGTGCTGCGGTTCATCGCTAAAATTCCCCCATGAATCCTTGAAAACGGGTTCATTACAAAGCTCATACCCAGCAACCCACGGCTCATCCTTGAAATAATTCGCTACATACTGCCAGTCAGCAAGCCACCTGGCGCACCAGGTTGAAGGGGTAGCAGCGTAGGCGTCCCACTGGACGCTGCCGGTCCAGTCGTCAGAATCATGCATATAGTAATGCGAATCGATAATTACATAAATCTTTTTTTGCTTGTACATCTCAACAACGGGAGCCAGGTAATTCTGAACCCAGGCCTGGCCGCTTGTCCATTCTTCAATATTCTGGCAGGAGAGCCTGACAACATTTGCGGGGTGGGTAGAAACCCAATTAGCCATACCCTGCAGGTCTACCGTTGAGCCCAGCTCTTTCCTTTGAGCAACTCCGCAGCCCATCCAGATACCATTCGGGTCATTGCAGAGAAGTGATTTCCTGATGTACTTCCCGTCAACATGCAGCCAGGCATAATCGTCCGCGGCATCTACTTTAACAATAAAAGCGGTTAATATTAACAAACCAATTAGTCCTGTTTTAAATTTATACATTAATTCCCCCGATTCTTCTATTTCAAGTCTCTTAGCGAAATAAGGTTAATATTGTTTTTTTCGCATAGTTTTTTAAACTTCGGGTCAAGCAGCATTTCATAGTCATCGGCACGGTACTCCTGCGCCCATGGTTTGAGGATAGCATCCGAAGTTATTGATTCCATTTCAGAACTCGGCTCCGACAAGTGAACCATAACAAAATGATTTCCTTCAGGCATGTTGTTCAGGAGATTTTCAAGCCAGGCCCTTTTTTCTTTTGCCGGTTTGGCAGATATGCCGTTATAGGAATCAAAGTGAAACATGCAGTCTTTGTATTTATCGCCCAGAGGCCTGCGGGATTTTAGGCCGTATTTTCTGCATACGTTTGCAAACACGCCGGCATCTACCAAATCCATGTGAGCATCTATATGCGAAGGCTTAACACCTCGTTTCATAACAAGCTCTACCTGTTTGCAGTATTCGTCTTCTATTTCTTTCAGGTCGACTTTTTTCTTTAATTCATCAATGGTGCTGAAAGCAGAACCATCCTCCTGGACAATGGATTTATGGTTTGTCAACGGTTTCCAGCGGTAAAAGTTCCATTCGCAGGCAGAGGTAAGGTGAACCCCGCACGGTATATCGGTTTCTACAGCCAATTTTGCGGCTTCTTCAAACCAGGGGCACGGGGCCATAATAGTTGTCTGTGTGAGAATGCCCTCTTTGAAACCTTTGATGGTCCCGATATTTACACTGTGGCACATCCCAAAGTCATCGCTGTTAATTACTAAATTTTTCATTTTATCTCCTTTTATATAATTTTTGCAGTGGAAGAACGAACTATCAATTTTGGTCGGACAACAAGCCTTTCAGGTTTGCTGTCCGGGTCGCATATTTTATCAAACAACCTGGCGACAAGCATTTTTCCTGTTTCGGCGCTGTCACTAAGGTCAACAGTTGTAAATTCCCGGTCTGCGCTGCCTATGCTTATAACGCTTACATCATCAGGAATCTTCCTGGCATTTTCCTTTAAAGCATTAACTGCCCCGGTACCCAGGAGCGAGCCATTGAAGACTATTGCCGAAAAATGCGCCTGCTTATTGATTAAATCCTTTATTGCTTCGTAACCATCATTTATTTGAGAACCTTTCAAATCAATCTGGAGGCTTTTGTCAAAATCAATGTTCGCTTCTTTAAGCGCTGTTTTATATCCGTTAAGAGCATCGATTTCCCATCGGTATCCGCTAAAATAATGAATATAAACAATTCTTTTATGCCCCAGGTCAACGAGATGTTTTGCCGCCATATAACCTGCCTGGAAATCGTCGTTTGATACAACATCAACCTTGAAATCAGTATTGCCTTTTTGAATCACATCACCGAGAAGAACCAGAGGTTTATTGGTTTTTTTGGCAATTTTTAATTGTTCCGGCTTGATATCGCCCATAAGAATCATTCCCGCAATATCGTTTTCTTTCCCATTAATTCGAAATCCTTTGTCATTAAGAACCGTTAATAAAAGATGGCCTCCCAGCTCTTTTATTTCTTCTTCAATGCTGAAAACCAGGTTTTGAGCAGGTAACGTAGCAAGAGGCCCAAAACTTTCGGGATATCGCGAATCCTTTCTGGCATAACCGCAGGATACAAGGCAGATGCCGTTTTTCAATTTATTTTCAGCGTTTATAGGTTTTGAACTTATCACCAATGTACCATGCGTCGGCCTTGAAGCCAGGTACCCTTCTTTTACAAGAATAGAAATAGCGTCCCCTATAGTAACTTTGCTTACATTAAATATTCTATGCAGTTCGTCCTGGGAAGGCAGTTTTTGGCCTAGGGCTAAATTTTTATTTTCAATTTTACTCTTTAATACTTCAGATACTTGTATGTAAAGCGGCACGTTACTACTGAAATCTACTTTACCTAAATCCATGTTCATAAATCCTCCGGTGTACGAAAACGGCGTCTCTGTTATACCAGTTATCCTAGTTGTCCTACTATAAGTATAACATGAAAACGCTAAAAGTCAAGGGTTTTTCCCTTTGTGTTTTTCCCTTTGTATTTCTCCAGTTCTTCTAGCTGCTATTTACCTTCCAACGCTGCCAGCTTTTTCATAATCTCTGATGCCTTAGAGTAGTCTTTATCTGCCATGGCCTTGTCCATCTCTTCTGTCAATTGTTTCTTTTGAGCTTCTTTATCAACAGCCCCGGCCCCGCTTTTTTCAAGTTCTTCAATTTTCTTCTTCAACATAATGACTTTATCAAAATCCTTGACGGCTAATGCCTCGGCCTTCTCCTTCTTTAGTGCCTCTATTTCTGTTGTATCACTGCCCGAAGCATTTGAGCCAGTTCCTCCGCTTTTCATCTGATCTCTCTTCTGTCTCAACATAATCGCCCTATCAAAATCTCCTGCCGCTACAGCTTCCTTAATCTGTTGGTTTATACCATCTTTTGCCGAAGGTGCCGAAGGCATAAACTTGATTCTTTTGTTTGCCGTTTTCTTTCCCGGGCTTTCAGTTGCGCCGAACTTTCCTATCAATGACAGCTTCATGGTAGAGCCCAAATCTCCGTTCAGGCTCATGCCTAGATCTATAAGCAAACTACCCTGGTTTAGCCCTATTCCAAAACTCGGGGCTGTGCCGGCATTAGAATTAGCCGCGCCCAATCTTAAAGCAAGGCCGTTCATGGCATACTCGCAGCCCAGCCCGAGATTCATTCCCCCGTCTATCATCGCTAAATCACCGGTAAGCCTCAGCGGGGTGCCTTTATCCGCCAGGTTGCAGCCAACGCCGGCT
>MGVM01000072.1:2034-9086 GCA_001800495.1 Elusimicrobia bacterium RIFOXYB2_FULL_48_7 | reverse complement strand
GAGATTGTCACCGTGGCCGTCAGCCCGGCCGATTCTGACATAGCCCATTCTGCTGGCCCACTGGGGATGAGCGTAGCATGATTGGGTAGTCCCGACCTGCGCCCAGTTGTTATCGGGGTCAAAGACCGCGACGGAACAGCTGTCGATGCTGGCGTCATAACCCAAACTGATCCAGTAGGTTTTTCCGGCCTCTACTTTTATCTGGCCGGCTATTGTTGACTCGCCCAGCGCGCCTATGCTGTGGCAGCGGATATACGGGCCGCCTCCGTCGTTTCTCTGCTGGAGTGCTATGGAAGCATTGCAAACGAAAACCACGCTGTCAAAGTTATTTGTGAAATATATCGTAGGGCCTACTGTAAGAAATAACGAAAGCGTGGCGCTGACATGGCCGGCCGGCGCATTTATGGAAACCCTTACATTGTTATGGTCGTATCTGTCGCTCACCACCCAGGTGCGGGTGCCTGTATCAACAAAAGTCATCGTGCCGACGGTTACCGTGCCGGGTAATTGCTTTGAGCGGATACCTGAAACGCACATGGTGCCGGCTTCCGCGCTCCACGTGCCGGTGCCGTGCGCTGAAGCGCTCATGATTGACGGAGTAAGGAATTCATCCGGAGTGCCGCTCTCGCAGTCCTGGTACAGGTCAACGGTAACGGCTTGCAGCGCGCATGCCGCAGCAAAGAAAATAGAAATAATGGGGACGGTTCTCATTTGTGGATAACTCTCCCTATTGTTTTCCCATAACATGTTATATTGCTATCAGAATCATTCAGACCTGTTTTTGAGTTATCCACAAATGAGAACCGTCCCTATTATTTATTGTTGAATTCCTGACGGTCAGCTTGCCGTCTATTTCAATCCTTTTTGGTTGGGCATCCGGGTTATTGATGCGCTCAAGCAGGCGGGACAGGGCCGTTTTACCCAGTTCCGCCAGGTCAAAACTCGCCGAGGTGAACGGCCCCGCGCCGACGGCGCTGGCCACGCTCACATCCTCCGGGACTTTTATATTATTTTCCCTCAGCGCCTTCAGCGCCCCGAGGCAGGCAAGGTCGGACATGCCCGCAAGAGCGGTAAATTTAACACCGCTTTTCAGGAAATCCTTCAACGCGAAATATGATTCAAAAGTATCGTAGCCTTCAATGTTTAAAACCAGGTTCTCGTCATAAAGAATACCGGATTCTTCAAGCGCTTTCCTGTACCCTTCAAAGTTTTTTGTGGTCCAGGACCAGTTGTCTTTCCTGGCAGCCATGAACAGTATTTTTTTGTGGCCGAGCCCAGCAAGATGCTTCGTGACAAGGTAAACACCCTGGAAAGGATTATCGGTTACAACATCGATATCTTCCTCCGTGGCGGCTTTTTCCGCCTTGTCGCCCATCAGCACGAAGGGCAGGCCCGTATTCCTAAGCCCGCGGATAATATCATCCGTGATAGTCCCTGTCACCAGCAAACCCGAGAGGCCTTCAAGTTTTTTAGCTTCAAGGTCTTTTTCATTTTTATAAATGAGCCGGCGCGCGGAGGCGGAACTATTTTTACCCAGTTCTTCCTCAATCCCCATGATTGTCTGGTAGGACCAGGGCTGGAACAGCTGGATCTGGCTGAAAGTTTCTATGTAATCGTCAACCGGGTGGACAAGTATGCCGATTTGTTTTACCGCGATTTTTGTCGGCCGCGAACTGATCACGAATGTGCCGCGGCTGGGCCTGCGCACCAAATAACCGGCGTCAACCAGCTGGTTGAGAGCTTTCCTGATGGTACGCGGGTTGACCTGCAGGGTTTTACACAGGTCATTTTCGGGAGGGATTTTGTCGCCCACCGGTATTTCATTGTTCCGGATCTTGCTTTCAAACATGTTCACGATTTGCTGGTAAAGGCGTTCCGAACTATTCAGGTCTATCTTTTCAAGCATCATTTGGTGACTCCTTCCTTATTATAGAGCGTTAAGAGATTTTGTTTAAGGCGCTTTAAGCACTTACGGCACTTACGGCACTCTTACTATAGTAATAACACAGGTTTCTAGAAAAGTCAAGGGTTTTTTATAACTTGAAAAAGAAATTCAAAAGATGTATAGTTAAGTGTGATTTCAATCACTAAAAACCCGGAGGTAAGATGAACAAAAAACTTGTAAAACTTTTTGCGGCCGCCTTATTATTTTCTGGATTCTTTGTCAGGACATCATCCGGAGAAGCGCCGGAGAAGATTGACTGGAAGCTGGATGACGCTTACCGCTTTGCGTCGCAGTCCGGGCTGCGTGAAAAAATATGCCTTAACGGCATCTGGCGCATAACATTAAGGGAAAACATAGGCCTCAACAAGGATAATATCCCGAAACTTGACTTCCTTTCTGCGTCCAAGCCTGTTGAAATCCGCGTGCCCGGCGAATGGTACGATGATGCCTGGTTCAGCCCCACCCAGTATGAAACTCTGCTTCCTATAAAAGGAAACCGCGGGCCCACCCCCCATATAAACGCTGCGCTTGAATGGGAAGGCAAACCAGTGAAAAATTATTCCTACGCGCTGTATGAACGCGAGTTCAAGGCGCCCGAAAACTGGAAACCAGGGGATGCCTTCCTGCATTTCGACCAGGTAAATACGGAAGCATGGTTTTTCATCAACGGAAAATATATTGCCTACCAGTCCGGGCTTCAGGCAGAAGATATCCCCCTGCCTGCCGGCATTAAACCCGGAGCAACGGTAAACCTGAAAGTGCTGGTTGGCGCATTCGCCAGCGGCACGAAAGAAAAATTCATGGGCGCCGAGATGGTTACTAAGGTCCAGAACGAATCCTTGAGCCGCGGCATACTTGGCGACACGTGGCTGGTGAAACGGCCGGCAGAAATATTTATAAAGGATGTTTACATCGTGCCCTCTGTGCGCGAGAAATTGCTAAAACTCCGCATAGAGTATTCCGCCGGTTCAGGGACTGCGCCCTCAGGCCCGGCCGGACCGCTTAATGGCCGGCTTGAAGGCAAAATTACGCCAACCGGAAAATCAGATACCGCCAAGGAATTCAAAATAGATCTAAAGGAAGGCAGGAAACTTGATAACGGCAGTTACGAATACAAAATTCCCTGGGAGAACCCAACGTACTGGTCACCGGAAAACCCCTATCTTTACGACCTGCACCTGAATTGGATGTCCGCTGACAACAAACTCCTGGACTCCTGCCTGCCGCAGAGGTTCGGCTTCCGCGAGCTGTGGTTCAGCGGGGTTGATTATTACCTCAACGGCTACCCCTACAGGTTCAGGATGAGGGCAAGCCAGGCGTTTACCGACGAAAACGCAGCCGGGTATTTTATCAAGAACTACAGGGAGCTCGGGTTCAACGCGATAGAGATCTCGCACGGCGGGTATGAGGGCTACGGCATGAACCTCAGCGGCATTCCCTTCCTCAAAAAAGCTGATGAAATGGGCATGCTGGTAATTTTCATAACTCCCGCCGCAAACGAGCTGAGGTATGAATGGAACAAGCCCGGCGTAAAAGAAAAATACAGCAAAGCACTGGCCTACTGCATAAAATCCGTAAGGAACCATCCTTCAATAGTCCACTGGTCAATGAATTACAACCTGCTCGGCTACCCGCTGGACATGAGCCCCTGGCACATAGCCACGGATTACCTGCCGCCCGACGGGCTGATAGGCCTGGGAATAAAACGCGTTATACAGAAAGATTCGGAAGCCATGCTGAGGTCGCTGGATGATTCAAGGCCCATTTTCCAGCACGCGGGCGGCAATCACGGCGAAATTTCTACCAGCAACATGTACCTGAATTTCATCCAACAGCAGGAGAAAGAAAACTGGCCGATGTACTGGAGGACGAAAGGCAACAAGCCGTTCATCGCGATAGAACTCGGCATGCCCTACGAAGCGACCTATTTCCGGTCAAGGATGGCAAACGATGCCGGGAAATCCCATTACCACTCCGAGCCGATGTACGCCGAATACGCCGCCATGTTCTTCGGCAGCGAGCCCTACAACATGGAACCCGCGGAAAGGATGAAACCCATCATTGAGTCAACCATTACGGCCGGCTTCCTTAACGGCGACGACAAGTATTTCGAGGTGGGCGCGTACTTCTTTGATGGCGGGCTTCACTATTACCCCTTCAATAATTATTTGAAGAGCCAGGCATTCACTGGCGGGTTCTTAAGGTCCTGGCGCGCCTGGGGCGTGTGCGGTTACGACCCCTACGAAGCTACCGATGCCCGCCTTCACAACGACTACCATAACACGGACGGGACCGTCGCGGCTTATGACAGCTTCAAAACCCCCGGGCTTAAAACGCGGTTCATTTACAAACCAACCTACAAAGACAAAACGATTCTCTGGGACGCCTACAAAAAATGGATGGAACCTGAGCTGTTCTACGTTGGCGGGCCGAAGGCGGATTTCACCGACAAGAAACACGCTTTTGAGTCCGGTGAAAAAATTACCAAGAGCGTGGTGTTCGTGAATGACACCCTGCAGAACAGGAATGAAACGCTTGTTTTTGAGGCAAAAGACGACAAATCAGATGTGTCCATATTCAGGCAGGAACTCAAATTATCCGCGACGCCGGGCGAAATCCAGTTCAATGAAGTTACTTTTGACTCGCCCTTAGTCGCGCAAAGCGCGCAAAAAACTTCTTACTCGATCTACCTGACAAAAACAGAAAATGACAAGCTGGTTTTGAAAGACACGTTTGCGCTGCAGGTTTTCCCGAAACAAGCCGCGGGAACCACGGGTTTAAAAACCGCGCGCAAGATCCGGCTGATCGACAGCAAGGGGCTTACAGGGAAACTTCTTGCCGGCCTTGGGATTTCATTCAAGAATTACAGCAATGAAAAACTCGGCGCGGGCGACCTTCTGGTAGTAGGCAGGGAATCGCTCTCCGCGCTCTCGGAGAAAGCCCCGAAAATAAAGGACTCAATCCGCAGCGGCTTGAACGTAGTGATTTTCGAGCAGACGCAGGCCGACCTGGAAAAATACTGCAAGCTCCGCTCGTACGAAGCAGCAAGCAGGATTGTCTTCCTGGCAGAGGAAGCGCACCCTATATACGAAGGCCTTGCAAATGAAGACCTTGCCAACTGGACGGGCAGGGCGACATTGACCGAAGAATTCCAGAAACCAGCCAAGGACGAAAACCCCCAGCACATCTGGAGGTTCGGCAACCAGGGCATCGTATCCACGGTCGTAATAGAAAAACCGCACCAGGGCGCGTTTGTCCCGCTTATGCACACCGAGTTTGACATGGGCTACACGCCTTTAATGGAAGAACGCATCGGCAAAGGCGTTCTGATGTATTGCCAGCTGGATGTGACTGCAAGGACGCAGTCAAGCCCCGTGGCGAACCTGCTGACAAAAAATATTATAAAGTATCTCGGCGATAAACCCGCCGGCAAAACAACAAAGGTATTCGCGCTTGGCGACGCGCATGGCATGGCTAATCTTGACCTGGCGTGCATTGAATATGAGAAAACCGCGGATCTTAAAATTTTGCCTGCCGGAGCTATTGTAACGCTTTGCGGCAGAGCGCCGCTAGCCGGACAGGTCTCGCAAAACAAGGAATCACTCTTAAACTACATGAAAAACGGCGGAACGCTCGTGCTTCTTGCCGTTACTGACTTGAAGGAAATCACTGACGCCCTCGGCGCTCCGGCTGCTGTTTCGCCAATGCAGGGTTACTGGTTCAACTATAAAAAAACCGGCAATATCACTTACGGTATTTCGTCCGGGGACTTATTCTGGAAGGACAACTTCACGGTTCCCCTGCCGGATAAAAACTTCCCGCTTTACGAATCAACAATAGGAGGCGGCCGGCTTGTTATATGCCAGGTGGACCCGCTTTACTACCCGGCCAAGGAAATGCACCAGCGCAGGGAGCGGAGCCGGCAGAAACTCAGCAGGATGGTGGCGATTGTTTTCGCGAATCTCGGCGCGCCTTCAAAGATTACATCGCTTGATTACCTGGAAGGCAGCGGCCTTACGGACATCGACCTGATGGGTGAATGGAACTTCCGCATAGACATTGACGACAAGGGGTTGGAAAAGGGCTGGAACAAGCAGGTATGGACAGACGGCTACAAAAAAATGATAGTCCCGGGCTCGTGGGAATCCCAGGGAGAGAACACGCCCAACCCGAACGTGGACGGCAAAGAACCGTACGACGGCTACGCGTGGTACCAGAAAAGTTTTGTGATACCGTCTTCAGCTAAAGGTATACAGCTTTATTCCGAAATGGGATGCGTTGACGATTACGACTGGACATATTTTAACGGGCAGGAAATAGGAAAAATCGGAAAAGAAACACCGGGCTATTGGGCCGCCAGGCGTTTTTACGCGATACCGCCGGAACTGATAAAATACGACGGGCTCAACACCATTACAGTGAGGGATTACGACGGCTACCAGGACGGCGGGATAATGAAAGACCCGGTGAGGGTAACATTCAAAAAAGAACAGATATTCCTGTATTTGGATTCAAACATCCCGTCTGACCGCCGCTGGGACCCCTACCACTTCAAACGCTGGTAATTAATGGGGACGAAAATAACAGGGACGGTTCTGGTTATTTTGTGATGCAATTAATCAATTGGGTTCTTACATCATGAATATTAAAACACATAAACTTAATAATCTGCTTTATGCTATTGTTTTCTTTGTTTTTGTTAAAAACAGTCACGCGCTTAGTTTAATACACAAGCCCCCGCAAAAAATATCTCTCGGGTATAATCTCAATTTGGTAAATCAAAACCAAATAAGACTTTCATATATGGGTTATGATACATATAATGGTTTTCTAAATATAGATAGCAATTATGTTAGTCTTGCAGTAATGGAAAACAATAACAAGAACACAATACTATCTCTAAATCCCGTAATTTCTATCGTATCAATTGCTATTGCATTGGGAAGCCTCGAAGGAAAAACGGATCCCAGCACATTAAATTATATAATATATGGTGTTGCGCTTATACCACAGGTCATCTTAAACACGAAAATCCATTTATCTCCATTATATAAATCTTTTGATGGGTTTAATTTATTCCTTGGTGAATATACTGACTATTTTTTGT
>MGVM01000072.1:0-2018 GCA_001800495.1 Elusimicrobia bacterium RIFOXYB2_FULL_48_7 | reverse complement strand
GGAAACGGTTTTCGGAGCAGAGTATATTTATAAAAATGTTAAAGTGTCATATGAATATAAAATACCCTGGACTAAAAATACAATAAATAGTTCTCCATTCCCATTTATAAGCGTAGGCTATATCTTTCAACAGTCAAAGTTAAAATAGCCCCATTGACATATCCTCTGCATATAACCATCAATATAACTAGAACCGTCCCTCTTATCTTCTAATTCCCGGGAACTTTTTTGGCTGAAATACGTCTGTATGGGTGAATGAATCCCTGAAAGGGGTTCTATTATCTAAAGGGGGACGTTGCAATGCCAAGAAGACCAAGATTTACAGTAGAAGACGGCATCTACCACGTAATGATGCGAGGGAACAACCGAAACGTGATATTTCACGACGAACAGGATTTGGGTTTCTTCAAGAAACTGCTGCTTCAAAACAAATTCCTTTACGGCCTGAAAATTTACCATTATGTATTGATGAGTAACCACGTGCACCTGATCCTAAGGGCTCATGAAGGGAAAAATCTCAGCGATGCGATAAAGAGAATCAACGTCACTTATACGGTCTATTACAGGAAGCGGTATGAAGGCGTAGGCCATTTTTTTCAGGACAGGTTCAAGAGCTGCCTGATACAGGACGGGAAGTACCTTCTTGAATGCGGAAAATATATAGAACTTAACCCTGTAAGAGCAGGCATCGTCTCAAGCCCTGGCGAGTATAAATGGTCAAGCTACCGGGTTTATTCCGGGGAAACAAATGGAACAATAGTAGACTTCAGCCCGGAATTCGATGGGTTAGGCGATAATCCGGAACAAAGGGTAAGGGCATACGAAAGATATGTGAACGAAGGGACAATAGACTTAAAGGAAGACGACTATTTCCGGAAAGGCGCGTACGGTTCAAGTCCTTTTGTTGAAAACCTCGTCAGTAAAGGGTTAAAACCGGCATCTTTAAAAGAAGGCAGGCCTTGGTGGAAAAATCAAGAAATAACCAGAACCGTCCCTGTTAAAAAATAACTAGAACCGTCCCTGTTATTTAGTTATTGCGAGTTTGCCGGTTTTTTTGCCGGCGTTGGGCTGGGTGACAACGTAGAAATACATACCCGGAGAGAGTTTCTGGCCGCCTTCATTCCTTCCATCCCAGTTTATCGAAGTTCCCGTTGCTGCAGCCAGCTTCCTTACGAGCCTTCCGCTTACCGTGAATATTCTGACTTCCCCTCCCGCATTGCTGTCCAGCGGGAATTTCACCGGTACGTTCGCGGACACGCTGAAGGGGTTAGGGTACGCCCCGGCTGTCACTGCTTTTCTTACCGGGGCCGGCGGAGCCGCAAGCACCACCTGCCCGTTGGAGTTCTCGGGATTGTTGTAAAGTTTCGAAACATTCTGCGCCATCACGCTGAAGTAATAAGTTGTCCCGATATTCAGCGACAGGCCCGTTGATACTGCCACGGCAGCGGTCCCGTTGTTCGCCCAGCTTATGATATCCGTCCCGCCGGGTGTAGTACCGATGGAATAAACATACCTGCCTATGCCGCTCTCCAAATCATCCGCAGTATCCCAATTGGCACATAGTGTCGTTGAAGATGTGGTGAAAGATACGTCCGTCCCGGTTCCGTCGCGCACCTGCGCAATGCCTGACGGCGGAGTAGGGTCGGCTATCGGGTTCGGAGCCGGCGATGCCTGTATATTTGCGGCGTACGGCCAGATATCGGTGTAGGAAGCGGTGGTGTTCCAAGACGAGGAATTTGTGCCGGCTATCCTCCACAATATCCACCCCAGCCGGGATGAACCGGGCGTGCCCCTGGAAGGGTATGCCGCGTCAGCGATAGGCGCCCCCTGCCAGAAATTCGGCGTCCCATAACATATCTCTATCATTTCCTGCTCGAACCGCCTTATATCGGACGTGGTGCTCCCGCCGGCAACGTCGTCATGCCCGAACTCCGTGCACAATACCGGCACGTCGTATGTACGCCTTATCCTCGCGATCTCGTCGTTAACGTAGCCGCCGGCCGAGGCATAGAGCGGGT
>MGVM01000071.1:3535-9207 GCA_001800495.1 Elusimicrobia bacterium RIFOXYB2_FULL_48_7 | reverse complement strand
CATTGATTTGACTTTAAGAGTAAAGTGTTATATTATTAAAACATGGGCGAAACAAAAGATTTCATCAGGACATTCATTGACGAAGATATCAAGGCCGGCAAGAACGGCGGGCATGTTGAAACCCGCTTCCCTCCTGAACCCAACGGATATCTGCACATAGGCCATTCAAAGGCTATCTGCATCAACTTCGGCATCGCAGGCGACTATAACGGCCTCTGCCACCTGCGCTTTGACGATACAAACCCCGTCAAGGAAGACGTGGAATACGTTGATTCCATAATGGAAGACGTGAAATGGCTGGGTTTTGACTGGGGCAAGCACCTTTATTATGCTTCGGACTATTATGAAAAGATCTATAAATACGCCGTTGAACTCATAAATAAAAGCAAGGCATATGTCTGCGACCTGAACGTTGATGAAATCAGGCAGTACCGCGGCACTTTAACCGAGCCCGGTAAAAACAGCCCCTATCGGAACCGCTCGCTGGAAGAAAATCTCGCCATGTTTGAAAAAATGAAAAAAGGCGAGTTCCCGGACGGCAAATGTTCTCTCCGCGCTAAAATAGACATGGCTCACCCGAACCTGAACATGCGCGACCCGGTCATTTACCGCATCAAGCACGCAACGCACCACCGGACCGGAGATAAATGGTGTATTTACCCAACTTATGATTACGCTCACCCTGTCTCTGACGCTATTGAAAAAATCACCCACTCGCTGTGTTCTCTTGAGTTTGAGGATCACCGCCCGTTATACGACTGGGTGCTGGACAATATAACCATCGACTGCCATCCCCGTCAGATTGAGTTCGCCCGGCTGAACCTCACCTATACCGTTATGAGCAAGCGAAAACTGCTTGAACTTGTGCAGAATAAATTTGTGAGCGGGTGGGACGATCCTCGCCTTCCTACTATATCAGGCCTGCGCAGGCGCGGTTACACCTCCGGTTCAATAAGGGATTTCTGTGACCGCATAGGCATAGCCAAATCAAACAGCACGGTTGACCTTGCCCTGCTTGAACACTGTATAAGGGAAGACTTGAACAAAACCGCGCCCAGAGTGATGGTGGTATTGGACCCAATCAAGGTAGTAATCACCACTTATCCTGACGGCCAGGTTGAAGAGTTTGACGCGGAGAATAACCCTGAAGACCCATCAGCAGGCACGAGAAAAATACCGTTCTCAAAAACAATCTACATTGAAAGAGAAGATTTCCGCGAGGACCCGCCGAAAAAGTTCTTCCGGCTGGCTCCAGGCCAGGAAGTCCGGCTTAAACACGCCTACTACATCACGCTTGAAAAAGTTATAAAGGATGAAAAAACCGGCGAGATTCTTGAACTGCACTGCAAGCACGACCCGCAGTCACGCGGGGGCGGCACCCCAGACAACAGAAGGGTGCAGGGAACGCTGCACTGGGTATCAGCCGGTCACGCAATAGACGCGGAAGTCCGCCTTTACGAAAACCTTTTTACCAAGAGCGACCCTGATAATACTAAGGAAGGCGAGGATTTCAAGAGTTTTATCAACCCGAATTCGCTGAAAAATCTCATTAACTGCAAGGCAGAACCGGGACTGATGAACTTAAAACCAGGCCTCAGGTTCCAGTTCTTGCGCCACGGGTATTTCTGTGTTGATTTAGAAACCACCCCTGCAAAACCGGTTTTCAACCGCATAGTAACCCTCCGCGACACCTGGGCAAAATTGAACAAATAAATATGTATCTCAACCTACGAATTTAAGAGTTCTGTTATCTTTTTTTATTCGCAGCCGAATACGCAATTGCAACCGCCTGGCGATTCGCCTTTGCTAGATTAACCGGTGTTGAATTCCCTATCTTACCGGTCTTCTTATAGCTATCCATTAATTCTTTTATGTTTTCTGAAATCACTTTCCTGCTTTTACCTTTTATTAATGGCATAATCCCTGCTTTCTCAACATATTTATTCTCCTTCAAGGTTTTCCGCGGCGAAATCCCAATTAATCAGTTTGTCAAGAACGGCAGTAACATAATCAGCCCGGCGGTTCTGATAGTCCAGGTAGTAAGCGTGTTCCCAAACATCGATATTTAGTAATGGTTTCATACCCTTGGTCAACGGTGAATCCGCATTACCGGTCTTAACCACCTTCAGCTTGCCGCTATCCAACACGAGCCATGCCCAGCCGCTCCCGAACTGGGTCGTTGCAGCGGCCGCCAACTCCTTCTTGCATGCTTCCAGGGTTCCGAAATCGGCTTCTATCTTCTTTTTAAGAGCTGCGGGTGGTTCGCCGCCGCCATTCGGCTTCAGGCTGCACCAATAAAACGTATGGTTCCAGGTTTGAGCAGCGTTATTAAATATCGCAACATTGTCAGCTTTACCTGCTGTCGCGGTTATGATTTTCTCCAGTGTCATCTTAGCAAACTCTGTTCCTGCTGATAGCTTGTTCAGATTCTCAACATATCCCTTGTGATGCTTTCCGTAGTGGAAGCTTATCGTCTTTGCGGAAATTACAGGATCCAAGGCGTTATCCTCGTAGGGCAGGGGCGCTAAGAGATGCAAAGTTATCTGTTCAGTCTTGTCATTGTTCATTGTTTTTTCTCCTTTATTTGTACCCGGTATTTCAGGTTATTATTGCTTTATGGCCTTTTTATTCTTCCCTCGGCTTAATTCTTCTTCAGCTGTTGAAGGCGTTGCGGTTCATCTCCCAGCCATTTCGGATTATTAGCAGTACCGTCGAACATGGATGTGGTCTTGAATGGCTCGTAATCGCCGCGCGCCCCTGCACCAGCGGTTTTTGACAAGAGGAGCCGTACCTCCTTATCACTCATCCGACGAAACGTCCGCACTGCTTCGCATGCTTGAGCCAGCATCTTCATGCTGTCGATACCCGTTATCACGACGGAAGTGGGTAGATTGAGCGCATAATGCAGGCATTCGATTGGAGTCGCTGTTTTAGACTTTAGCAAGATCCCGCTCGCCATGCTCTTCATTCCTAGGACACCTATTCCCCGCCTTACCAGTTCCGGCAGCACCTCTTTCTCAAAACTCCGGTAATGTGCGTCCATTACGTTGAGCGGCATCTGTACCGTATCGAAAACGAAATCGTGATCCGCCGCTACTTTTAGCATATGTAGATGTATACTTGGGTCTTTGTGCCCAGTGAAACCGATATATCGGATCTTCCCTGCTTCCCGAGCCTCAATGAGCGCGGCATTGGCCCCTTCTTCATCAAAGATTCTATGAGGATCTTCGTAACGGAGCACTTCGTGGTGCTGGACGAGATCGATCATGTTGACTTGAAGGCGACGGAGCGATTGTTCCAGCTGCTTTGCCGCTTCTTTCTTTGAGCGGCCATCGATCTTTGTCATCAAAAATACTCTATCCCTGTAACCATCGCGCAGCGCTTTCCCCATGCGGATCTCGCTGGCACCCTCGTTGTAATCCCAGCAGTTATCCATAAAGTTGATACCACAGTCTACAGCGGAGCGAATGATACGCAGGCTCAACTGCGCAGACACCGTCTTCAAACCAATATGCCAGCCCCCGAGACCAATCGCCGAGACTTTCTCTCCCGTACGGCCAAGCGTCCGGTAAAGCATTCCTTGCGAAGATGCTGTGTTTGACATAGTTTTCATTCCTTAATGAATGCGAGCAGGTCGCTATTAATTTGATCCTTATTTGTAGAACACATACCGTGCGGCAAGCCCGGATATATTTTCAGCGTTGCCCCTTTTACAATCTTTGACGACAGCATCGCCGAGGCGCCGGTCGGTAATCCAGCAGGATTTGCGGCTGTCTGGAGCATCAGCGGCGTCACAGAACCAATAAGCACGGCCTTGGCCACTCGTTTGGTACCATGGCGGCCTATATAGCGGGCGACTTCACCGCCTCCGGTGGAGTGTCCGACATGAATCGCTTTCTTCAGGTCAAGCTTTTCAACGAGCGCCGCGAGGTCATCGGCATAGGTATCCATTTCGTTGCCATTCCAGGGTTGGTCCGATCTGCCATGGCCTCTGCGGTCATGGGCTATGCAACGATATCCTCTGTCGGCAAGAAACACCATCTGGTCTTCCCAGGCATCAGCGCTCAGCGGCCACCCGTGGCTGAACACCACAGACTGTCCTGCGCCCCAGTCCTTGTAATGGATCCGTGTACCATCTTTCATTGTTATAGTGCTCATAATTTTCATCCTCTGTATTTATTTTGAATCCTCCAAGCAGTATACAGGGAATCCGGAATACAATCAATTGTACCTTGGTGTAAACAAATAAAAATGGGGACACAATACTTAATTCCCTTTTGTAATTAAGTATTGTGTCCCCAGAATATAAACTGCCGGACTAGGAGTCGAACCTAGAGTATCCTGCTCCAGAGGCAGGCGTGTTGCCATTACACCATCCGGCAATAAAAACAATTAAAGATCAGTTTGTTGTTCCAGCTGAACCTGACAGCTTCAGCTCATCAACGTAATTCAATTTCAGGTCTGCCAGCGTATTATTAAGAAGCTTGTCTTCTTCAGACGAAAGGTTTCCCTTTGTCTTGTCTTTCAGCATTTCCAGTATATCAATCGACATCTTGGCGCTTTCCAGGCTTTTCTCCACTTTTCCAGTAATAGGGTTTTCTATCTTGCCCAGATGCTGCCACGACGCCGCTGAAAGCGATATTATCAGGCCTACTAAACTTTTATCCAAGTTGTTTTCGTTCATTGTTGTCCTTTTTTAAACCAGTTTTTCCAGGGCGTACTTGATGCGCTTCAGTACCGTATCTTTCCCGAGGAGCTCCAGCATCTCGAAGAGCCCCGGCCCTTCCGCCCTGCCGCTTGTTGCCACCCTTACCGGATGAAATATCTGCCCGGCCTTTAAACCCTTTTGCTCCGCAAGTTCACGACAGATCTTTTCCAGGTTCGGGTGCGTAAAGTCCTGCAAGCCGGTGATTTTTTCGCTGATATTCAAAAGAACATCTTTTGCGATTGCAGTCTTCAGCGCTTTTTGGACTGCTTTTTCGTCATACGTTATTTCGTCTTTAACGAAGTATTCTGTCTTGAACGGTATATCGGTGAGCAGTTTTATTTTCTCGTGTTCAAGTGTTACCGCTGACTTCAACAAATTATATTTTTTTTCGCCGGATATGTCAATCAATTTAATTTGCGAAGCCATTTCAAGCAGTTTTTCCACAGGCGTTTTCCTGATATATTCACCGTTCATCCAAAGGAGTTTCTGGGTATCAAAAACAGCGGGCGCCTTGGCACACCTGTCAATGGAAAACTTTGAAACAAGGTCGTCTTTATCGAACAATTGCTGGCTGTCCTGGGTTGACCAGCCCAGCAGGGCAAGGTAATTCATTATTGTCTCCGGCAGGTAGCCCTGGTCCCTGTACTCGGTCACGCTGGTTGCGCCATGGCGCTTTGAAAGTCGCGAACCGTCGGGGCCCAGTATCATTGACAGGTGGCCGAACTGCGGAATAAAGTCAAACCCAAGCGCCTTGTAAACCTGAATTTGCTTGGGCGTGTTTGAAAGATGGTCATCGCCGCGCAGAACATGTGTGATTTCCATGAGGTGGTCGTCAACGACGCAGGCAAAGTTGTATGTGGGCACGCCGCTTGCCTTTATGAGGACGTAATCGTCAAGATTGGCATTTTCGAATTCCACCGGGCCGCGGACCAGGTCGTCTATCAATGTCTTCCCTTCTTTGGGC
>MGVM01000071.1:0-3525 GCA_001800495.1 Elusimicrobia bacterium RIFOXYB2_FULL_48_7 | reverse complement strand
GGATTACAGGTTTCATTCCGGCGGTTTCTTTGTCCTTAACCTCCTGCGCGCTGAGTTCCCTGCACTTTCCGCTGTACTTCGGGGAAAGCTTTTTCGCCATTAACTCCTTGCGCATGGCGTCCAGCTCTTCCGGCGTGCAGTAGCATTTGTAGACCTTGCCGTCCTTTACGAGCTGCTCGGCATATTTTCTGTATATGTCCAGACGCTCCATCTGATAATACGGCCCGGAACTTCCAAGCACTTTACCGCCTGGCATGGGGCCTTCGTCCCATTCAATTCCCAGCCACATAAGGCTTTCAAATATCGCGCCAACCGATTCATCGGTGGAACGCGCTTCGTCCGTGTCCTCGATGCGCAGTATGAAAGTGCCGCCGTACCTGCGCGCGAACAGCCAGTTGAACAGGGCCGTCCTGGCGCCGCCCACATGAAGAAAACCCGTCGGAGACGGGGCAAACCTTACTCTCATTTTTTTGTCATTCACCTTTTATGCACCTGAACCCCAAGTCATATGAAAAATCCGCCGGTTCCATCACGTCGCGCCTGAATGCCTGCGACATGCCTTTTGTTGTCATGTAACTCCCCCCCCTGACGACCTTATACCTTCTGTGTTGTTCTGTTTTCTCTTTATCCTGAGTAGAACCTCCGGGGTAAGGGGTGAACCAGGAATCCGTCCACTCTTTCGCGTTACCGCTCAAGTCAAACACACCGTACTCCGATTTTCCCGCGGCACAGCCCCCAACAGCCTTCAACCCGTCAAATAGCTGCAGAAAGGATTTTACGTTAGCGCGGTTATCTTCCCATTCGTTTCCCCAGGGGTAAATAAAAGCCTTATTCCCGCGCGCCGCTTTTTCCCATTCTTCCTCCGCCGGCAGGCGTTTCCCCGCCCATTTTGCATATGCCGCAGCATCGTAGTAACTGACATTAGTCACAGGATAATTGCCCATATTCTTCTGAAACTTTCCTGCAGTCCAGTCGAACGGCGCAGTGTGCCCTGTCGCGTCAAGAAATATTTTATATTGTGCGTTTGTAACCTCGTATTTATCCATGTAAAAACCCCTTATCTTTACCGTATGCCTGGGTTTTTCGTGCGCAAACCCGTCGTCTGTCCCAATTACGGCCAGGCTGCCAGGTATATAAACCATCCCAATATAATTTTCCGGGTCCAGCGACGCCCCTGAAAAAGCTACAAGTGAAAGAACACAAAAAAGACATCCCGCGGGCTTAATTTTCATTTTGAAGCTTTGTCCACCAAAAGGTTTATTCTCTCAATCAAGCCCGCCATTAAATCTTTTTTGCGCAATTTCAGGTGGTGGTATTTGCCGGTCAAGGACATTTCGTCCAGTTCCCTGGTAAGCCGGGATAGCGGGCCCACGATTCTGTGCGAATGGACAACCGTGATGTAACCAATCACAAAAATGATAAGGAGCATTTCTATCATCACTGTTATTCCAAGCCCCAGGATATATGAATGGTCAGCAGCGAACTGGACCCGCGGCAAAATGCTTTTAAGGAATGAATACAGGTGAAATTCTATTAAGATCAATATTACAGCGAACGCGGCAAAAATCAAGGTAAGGTACTGCAACTGTATTTTTCTTTCAATCAAAAGTTTTTTTCTTCTTTCTTCGCCTTTCCAGTTCATGTGAGCCCCTTTATACTCCAATTTATTATTTCACGCACCTGAAACCCACATCCACGCGGGTTGTGTTCGGATCCAGGAAATCCCTTCTTACGGACTGCGCCAGCACTTCGGACTGGCGGTAGCTTCCTCCCCTGATCACCTTGAATTTCTCGCCGAAGTTAGGGTCTGGGCGGCTATTGCCGGGCTACGGCGTGAACCAGGAAGTAGTCCATTCCCAGATATTTCCGCAAAGGTCGCAAACACCCTCAAAAGATGAACCATCAGGGAAACTACCCACGGGTTTTGGCTTGCCGAAACCGATTAGCGGCCTGACGTTTGCGTACTTCTTGTTCCAGTCAATGCCCCAGGGATATATATATGCTTTCGGGCCCCGGGCCGACCTTTCCCATTCTTCTTCGGTAGGAAGGCGTTTTCCTGCCCACTTGGCATAACCCAGCGCCTCGTAATAAGTAACATTCACAACAGGATAATTGTCCTCCCCAGATGGTATTTTGCCGTTTTTCCAGTTAGGCGGAGGGTTAATCCCGGTGGAATCAACAAATCTTTTATACTGCGTGTTCGTTACCTCGTACTTGTCAATGTAGAATCCCTGTAGGAATATTTTTCTGGAAGGGCCTTCATAATCGAACCCTTCATCGGTTCCCATTATGAATTCTCCGGACGATATATATACCATCCCCGGAATCTGAACAACCTGCTCCTGCCTGGCTTTGTTCGCGGCCGTTGGTGTGTCGACAGGCGCCGCCGTTTTTTTCTCCCTTAGGGAAATCCTATTGTATTCCTGCGCGGGTACATCCATGGCTTCAAGGAACCCGCCTAAAACCAACAAAAAAAAGAGATATTTTTTCATTTTCATGACAATTTTTGTATTAAAAGGTTTACTGTGTCTATAAACTCCCTAATTTTATCCTGGTCCCTGGTTTTTAAACTACAATACTTCCCTGAATCTACCATTTCGTTTATTTCTCTCTGCAGCCTGGGCATCGGGCCGACTACCGAAAAAGTAAACCATTTCACCAGCATTATAGTAATACCAAAAATCAACAGTATGCTGACAGCGCTGAAAACCGCTATTCTGACGGCACTCTGGACAAGCAGAGACGGGGGCAATATAGTTGTAAGGAACCAGTAAAAATTTATTGAGATGAGAACCAGCAGCACCAGCGCGACGTAGACAGTGAATTTAATTAATTCCAGCTTCATTCTCCGGCCAGACTTTAGTATCATTTTCCAATTCCCCCTTTTTCCAATATGCTTTTCGCAAGGTTTCTCACCGAGAAAGACGTATCGTTATTGGCCGTGTAATTCAGTATTTCCACGGCTTTGCTGCCGCCTATTTTCGCCAGGATGTTCACCGTTTCCTTCCTGATGTCGGAATTAGAATGCCTTATTGTCTGGGCAAGGTATTCCACGACTTCCCGGTCCTTGGACCTGCTTAAATGCCTCAATATCCACGACTGGAGCTCCATATCATTGCTGGCAGCCGGATTTTCAACTATTTTTACGTAGTACAGCGGATTACTGCCATCGTCAAGAGTATCTATCAGGCCCATAACCTGCGACCTGGACCTCCCCTGGAGATTTTTCAGCGTTGAGAAAAGTTCCGGCAGGCAGTCCCTGCTTTTCATCCTGGCAAGCGTGTTTATGCAGTAATTCTTCACTTCCACGTGCTCGTTCTGTATGCTGGCTGCCAGGTACCTGCTGTCGCTGTCGTCAACCAGCATATCCAGGGCTTTTTTCGAAGCATCGCTTACTTCCTTGGATGAATCGTACAGGCAGGCCATGAATTCCGCCATCATTTCCCTGGTTTTAAGCTTTGCAAGGCTCAGGATGACCTCGGCTTTTACTTCCGATGCAAACTCGTTTTTTAGCAATTCCTTTAA
>MGVM01000070.1:9288-13836 GCA_001800495.1 Elusimicrobia bacterium RIFOXYB2_FULL_48_7 | reverse complement strand
TTTGCGGGTGATAGGTGGCCTATGCTCTTGACAGATTAATGTAGTATGTCCCCATTATTGAGTCGGACGAAATAAGAACCGTCCCTGTTATTTAGCGGCGAGGCGGCCGGTGGTTTTCGTGCCGTCGTTTTCGGTTATGGTGTATAGGTAGAGCCCGGGCCTGATCTTTTCGCTGTCGGTGTTTTTGCAGTCCCAGAGCGCCGTTGTTGTCCCGGCCGGAACCGTGATGGTTTTCACAAGCCGCGCGCTGACGGTGAAGATCTTTATTTCCCCGCCTGTTGTCCCGCTTAAGCTGAACTTCATGGGCGCGCCGGATTTCAGGCTGAATGGGTTCGGGTAAGCCCTGACAGCGCCGCCGCCAGTGGTGAAGGTGTAGTCGTCCGACACGCGCTGGTTGTCAAGCCGGTCTTTGCTTATCACGCGGTAGTGATAAAGCGTATTTGCGGTAAGCCCTGTTACCGCAACACTGTGGCTCATCAGGTAGTTTGTATCTTCGGTTGTCGCGCTTCCGTAATTCGTGTCAAGCCCGTACTCAACCCTGCTGGTGGCCTGTTCATCGGTATCCCAGGTAATAGTCGCGCCCGAGCCAGTCATGTTTTTGGCGGTGATATTTGAAATCAACGGCGCTGTAAGGTCCAATTCGGCATACTGGCCGTTGGAATTAATAACACCGCTTTCAACCCCGCTGCCGTTTTCCGCCTTGATGCTGAAATAATATGTGACCCCGACCGTCAGAGAAAGCCCCTGGGTTGTCACATACCTGCGCATACCGGTGCTTGTCCAGCCGACCACATTATCGGAGCCCTGCGCCGTGCCGATAGAATAGAGATAGCGCGATATACCGGATTCCGCGTCAGCGAAGGTGTCCCAGTTGGCGCTCATCTGCGAGGCCGAATTAACCGACAAAACGTCCGAGTTAGTGCCGTCGCGCACGCCCGCAGTCCCCGCCGAAGGCGGGGTGCTGTCGTTGGCCAGGCTCATATTAACGCTGGCCGTCCTGGAGCGTTCGTTCGTGAAGCTGAGGTCGTCAAACGGGTAATGGATGAACTTTATCTGGTTCACGCCTGCCGCGGCTCCGGCCGAGAACGGGATGTCGTCGGTAGTCCTCGTGTAGCTTGATATAGAACCTGAATACTGGGCAAGACGGCCGTAGCGCAGCGGTACGCTTGTGAGCGCGTTGTACGCCCTGACGTCATAAACCCAGTGCTCGGCAGAGTATGATGAACCGGTCTTCGCGCAAAAACTGAACCCCTTGAGGGGACGGGTGAGGGTTATGGTCGAGAACAGCACGTTGCTGTCGCTGAGCCATCCGTCCATCCTTATCTGGACACTGCTTGTTTCTATGCCTATGTCCATGGTCATGGCCCACTCGGGAAGGAACCTGCTGGGCTCGGTGCCGTTGTAGTAGTACTGTGTCGCTAAAAGCGACCTTACACCGCTGGTGATGCTGTACAGCTTCAGTTTCCAGCGGCCGCCGTCCTGCGTGGACGTATAAGGAAGTGCTATCTGGAAACCGTTCAGAGGAACGCTGCTGGTGTAGGTGTCCTGATCGTAGAAATTGATAAGGAAGTCGTTGCCCTGGTTGCTTACACTCTGCAGGCCTTTCACCCCCCACTTGAACCTCATGCGCCAGGACTGCATGTCGATGCCGGGCACATATTCAAGGTGGCCGAGCTGGTTGACGGAATTGGCCGTGAGCCGGACGCCCTTGTTGCCGGAGACTTTTGAAGCCGACCCGTGGAGCGCCCATTTCGCGGAATCCAGGGAACTCGAAGTGAAATCTTCGGTTATACCGGACCAGGTCGCGCCGCCGTCGGTGGAATATTCGTAGCCCTCGGTGGACTGCTCTATGCCTGAAAGGTTCTGGTAAGTCGCCCGGCACCTGGGCGCGGGGTCGTCGGTCGCCATGACAGCCCCGTAAGCGCTTGCAAAAGTGGCGTCCTGCCTCTGCACCTTAAAATCATACCAGTAATCGATGACTTCGATGCCGGCACTCGCGATAGCGTCCCCGCTGGCTGTTATAGTGCACTGCCCGGGGTTGAGCGACGAACATACCGTGGTTTCAGCTATTCCGTTGACCGGCGTCACCGGATTAGGGCCGACCACATAGGCGTAGGCAGGGCTGACCGAAAAACTTACCGGCATTGACGCGAATTTTGCGATTTCCCCTGAGCTGTCCTTCAATATAGCCCTTACGGTCGCTAAACTAGTTCCGTCGGCCTGGAGTTTCATGGGGAAGCCGTAACCCTTGCATATCACGTCAAGCTGCATTGAAGCCACCGGCGAAAGCGTCAGGTTGCTTCTTGCGTTATCCGTTATATACGGGCCGTAACTCGCGGTTATGATTTCAGCATTCCCCGTGCGTACCTCGACAACATTGTTGCTGCTGGTTTTGACGGCCGAAGCCGCGGTGGCTATTGTGCCGCGGAATATGCCTGTGTTGGCGCCGGTCTCCGTAAGTGTCAGGAATTCCGCGTCGTTCAGGTTGCCCGAACCCGGCTGGCCGCGTATTTCAACCTGCAATGTATCCACCGCCGACGGATTGATGTCCGTGGCTTCAAACTGCACGCCTATGTTCGAGCTGGGAGCAAATGTGTTTGATTCTGCGGCGAAACCCGAGTCCGTTATTTTTATTTTAGACGCCGGCTGGGGTATGGGCGACGCGCCGTCGCTGACAACGCGAGAAAGGAAGCAGTCGGTGTATCCGGAGCACCATAAAATGGGCGGGTCATACAGCGCCTGCCACTCGAACCAGCCGCCTTTTATCTCCTTCACGAAATCAAGCATGGAATCGAGCGACGCCTTTGCCAGGGCTTTGACATAATACCCGGAACCGGCGCTGGCATACATGAACTCTCCCACCGTAAACGGGATATTGTTGGCATCCTGAAAATTCCTGACTTTGGTGATAAAAGACAGGCTGTCCATTTCCGGCGTGGCATAAAAATGCGATGAAATGGCGCTGTTAGAGTGGAATATCATGTTGTGGTCGGGATGCGTGGGCACGATGACCGGGTCCCATATATTATTGTTCGCGCCGGGAGCCAGAGTTGCCACGCTGTTCCACGGCCCGCAACCGAGGTATATAAGATGCCTGGTATCAGCCTGCCTTATGCTCCTGACCGTTTCCAGGTATGTTTCCCTTACATAGTCGGCGCCGTTGCCGGGCATGCATTCATTGATGGCCTCGTAAGCCAGGACCCACGGCTCGTTCTTGAAAGTATCGGCGATCTTGTTCCAGTCGGCGTAGTATTTCGTCCTGACATCGGCAGGGAAGTCGTACCTCCATACCTGCGTGGAACCGTTTATGCCCATGGACTGGTGCCCGTCCAGGATAACGTAAATGGAAGCCGCCTTGCAAAGCTCCACAAACGCTATGGCGCCGTAGGGGCCGGTGAGGAATTCGCTTTCCGGCGTCGGGACCTTCGCGCTTTTCTGGTATCCCGGGCTGAAAGCGAACCTGGCGGTGTTCATTTTGTTGTTCCGGCAGTAGTACGGCATGAACTTGAACAGAACCAGGCCCGGGTCAAAACCCTGGTAAACCTGGTACTGGCTGTAGGCCATGCCCATGGGGACGAACGGCGTGTTGGGCTGCGTTGCATAAGGCGATGTCACAATGTACTTTCCGTTTTGGCGTATCCACAGGTGGTCCGTCGGGCCCACAACGGCGCCGAATAAAGGCGTGAAGATTGAACAGGAAAGAGTGAAGAGCAACGACAAATAAAAATTCCTCTTTAGCATTTTGATACTCCTTGATGTTTTTGGGGATAGATTAATATCATCAGTTGGGTTAGTTGGCAATATAAGTATATCACGAAAACCCCGTAAGTCAATGGAAATTTTGAGCACGGTGCGAAATCCAAAACGTTAACAGTTTTGGATAAAAGCCGAAACGCAAACATGCGAATTTGGGATGGTTCCTATTATTTTATCTTTACTGGGAGTTTGCCGGAGGGTTTGCAGAGCCCGAAAATGATATCCGAAGCCGCGAGCATGCAGTCATTGGCCAGCTCGTAAGTACAGAGATAGGTGTCGATTCCCGGGAATTCAACAATATCGTGCGGCGACTGCATTGCCACTACAACAAGCGGCTTCTTTAATGAATTGAGTTCCTTCACCAGCGCCTTTATCAAGGCGGCCTGTTGGCTCCTTAATATAGCGTTTGCGGTTGCCATGATGACAACATCCGCGTTCTTGGCGAGTTCAACGCACTTTGAAATATCCTGCGCGGTTGGGCTCATTGTGGTGAAATGCCCCTGCGCGTTGGGGTGGTTTTTCTTTATGGCGTTCAGCAGCATTTCCGGGCACTGGATGGGATCGGTAGTAGGAACGAGTTTTTTGGCAAGCGTCGTGATTACCAGTACACGCTGCGTATAATTCAATTTCAGCGGGATCGTTTTCTTTTTGTTTTTGAAAAGTGTAACTGATTTGCCCGCTACCTGCATGGAAATCTTCCTGTGCTTTTCACAGCCGACGGTTTTAGCGGCTTTCTTCGGGTCGGCGTAAGCGTTTTTGAACAAGCCGAGTTTCGCTTTCATATCCAATATG
>MGVM01000070.1:0-9234 GCA_001800495.1 Elusimicrobia bacterium RIFOXYB2_FULL_48_7 | reverse complement strand
GCCTTCCTCAAAAAAAGCCTTGTCGCCGCGCAGGAGCACGGCGTCGTTGCCCGCCTGCACCGCCATGACGGAGGCCTTCGCAAGTCCGTACTTGTCCAGGATGGCGCGCATTCTCATGGCGTCGGTCTGCACGACTCCCTTGAAACCCAGCTCTTTGCGCATGAACCCGGATATTGTTTTTGCCGACAAACTTGCCGGCGTGTCCGAGTCGTCAATGCACTTCGTGACCACGTGGCCGACCATTATCGCGTCAGCGCCGGCTTCGATGCATTTTTTGTAGATGATCATGTCCTCTTTCCAGAGCTGTTCCTTTGTTTTCTCTATCTCCGGGAGCCCCTCGTGAGCGTCTTTTGACGATGAACCGTATGACGGGAAGTGCTTGAGCATGACCGCCGCCCCGCCGGCCTTGAGGCCTTTGACAAAAGCCGTGGCGTACTTTATGATATCGTTCGTGTTGTCGCCGAAGGTCAGCGTCTTGACGGCCTTATAGCCCTGTTCCTTTATAACATCCAGAGCGGGCGTCTGGTTGAGCGTTACGCCCATGGCGCGCATTTCCGAGCCAAGCACGTATCCCGCATTGAAAGCGCATTTCGGGTCCCTGGTGGCCGACAGGCCCATCTGGCTGGTGAAAATAGTCACGCCGCTCCTGTTGATATCGGTTTCAATGCCGCCTTCCTGGTCTGTATTGATGCTTAAGGGGATCTTCGCGCCGGATTTCAGCGCGAGCGACTGGAGTTTATTGGTAAGCTCCGCCGTCTGGGCCGGGGTGAGGATGCGGTTGGGCTCGCCGATGGGCTCGCTGAGGTTGTCGTAATTGGCGTTGGGGCTGTAGCGTATGAACCCCGCGTGCTTGCTTACGATAGCGTCCTCTATGTCGGAGGTGATATCGCTCGACTGGAACATCGGGATTGAAACCTGGCCTGCTTTTTCTTCCAACGACATTGATGAGATGAGTTTTTTTAAGTCTGGCATTAAACTGCTCTCCTTTTCAATTATTTTATGACATGCCACCCTCACCAGGCCGTTGGCCGTCCTCTCCCCTCGAGGGAGAGGATTCAGGTGAGGGGGTCAAATCTTAATCGGGTATTTTCCGTATTTCAGCGCTGTTTCAAGCATAGTAATGACATTTTCCGGCTTGACATCATCCGGCACTGCGTGGCACGCGGCCAGTATATAACCGCCGCCGGGGCCGAGCTTCGCGATCAGGTTCTTCACGAAATCTTCCACTTCCTGCCTGGTGCCGTGCGGGAGTATGTGCTGCAGGTCCACGCCGCCGTGGAAAGACAGCTTGTTTTTCTTTGCCGCCAGGCGCTCAGGCGCCATATCTTTTGCCGTGGTCTGGGTTGGGTTTATCACGTCGATGCCTATCTCCGCGAAATCATCGAGGAACATCCAGCTGCTTCCGCAGCAGTGGTGCGCAAGTTTCGCGCCCGGGCAATGCTTCTTGATGCCTGCCACCAGTTCCTTGAAGTACGGCTTGAACAATTCGCGGAAAACAGCCGGCGACATGTAAGGGCCTTCCTGCGTGCAGAGGTCGTCGCCTATGATGACCATGTCCACGTACCTGCCGACTGCCCCGTAATAAAGATCCGCAAGCTGCAAGTGAGCTTTCAATGTTATGTCATTGAAGGTGCGCACCAGGTCTGCGTCTGTCATGATATCTATCAGCCATTGTTCGTAGCCGCGCATATAGCAGCCCATTTCGAAAATGCCTTCGCCTATCTGGCAGGCGCACACGGCGTAATCCGTTTCATTGTGCAGGAACTTTGCTTTTTCCTCCAGCCCCCTGATCATTTTCTCGTCAGGCCGGGGCCAGGGGTACTTTCGGATATCTTCAATGGTTGCATCCTGCAGGGGCGCGTAATGGGCCGGCTTCCATTTATAGCCCCAGGCGGGCATTACAACCGGGTTTATTCCCCTCACGTCGCAGCCGAAGTATTTCTGGATGCGGTCGTCGAAATAATCAAACCTCGGGTCGGGCTCGCCCTTGAGGCCCAGGATATCGGCGATTTTCTGCTGGATGTGCTTTGGCGCGCCCGTGTAAGAAGCGCCGAAATCAATGGGAATGCGGTCGGGCTCTTTGTGTTCGAGCGCAGCCCTTACCCTTTCCCTTGAAGTCATTGCCATGCGAAGCTCCCTTTACTTGCTTTCCTTGAACAATATTTCTGTATCCCTTACGGTGTTCTTTATTGTTTCATCAAGAGACCTGTTATCCATGAAATAAAGGTCGAAATATTTGTTGAATTTTTCCATGAACCTGAGGTACAGCGGGTCGCGGTCGTTCAGCGATATGCGGGTAATGTCCGCGGCGTCAAGAAAATATTTCGCATGCTCCGGCAGCCCTACTAGAAAATCGGTCTGCGCGGCTTTCTTGTACGCCGGTATTCCGTTCTTCCCTGCTGCGAATATTTTCATGCCTTTCTCGCCGCAGTAGAATTTAACGAACCTGAAGGCCTCATCCGGGTACTTGGTTTTTGCCGAAATAACGAGGCATGCCTCGTCAAAAACCTCCATCTTTTTGCCGGTGACCATGGACTTCGGCATCGGGACTATGTCCCACTTGAAATTCTTTATATGCGCGTAGCTTGAAAGAGTCCACGCGGCGGACGGGGTCATGGCAACCTTTCCGGTCAGGAACGGCTGCAGGCCGCCGCCGGAAGACGTCGCGAACGCTGCCGATTCAGCCCTTGTCGGGCAGCCCTCGTTCCTGAGCTTTGTCAGGAACTCAATCACGCTTCTGTTTGTTTTTGTGTCGAGCATGATTTTTTTCGCCTTGAAATCGATTATCGGCCAGTTGTTCATGTCCAGAAAAACCTTGGCGCCTATGTACATCGACCCGAACTGGTCCCTTCTGCCGTCGCCGTTGGTGTCCTTGGTGAGTTTCTTTGAGATGTCGTAGTAATCCTGCCAGGTCCAGTCCGGCTTCGGATACGCCATTTTTTCCCTGTCGAAAACATCCTTGTTATACACGACGACATAGGTATTGAGCTGCAGCGGCATGCCGTAGAGTTTTCCATCATAAGTGTAAAAATCGATCATGCCCTTGTAATAGTCGCCCATGTTCACGTTGTGCTTTTTGATATACTCATCCAGTTCCAGCAGCGCGCCTCTTATTTTCAGGTCGGTTATCCCTGACCACCACATGAAAATGTCCGGCGGGGTTTCAGCCGCCGATTCTATAAGGATTTTCTGCTTGCTGGTCCCGAATGTCGCGGCGATCTTTATATCCGGGTTCTCGGCCTCGAACGCCCTGCAGATTTCCTGCATGTTTTTTATCTGGTTAGCTCCCTCGGCGTTGGAATATCTCAGCACGACCTGCTTCTTCCCGCCCGCGGCCTTGCTGCCGCAGCCGCCCAGCATTCCAGACAAGCCCAGCATCGCGGTAAAACCAAAAAACAAAACAAACAGTTTGTTATAACGCTGCATTTCGGTATCCTCCGTTGGTTATTGCTTCAATAATTCGTCTGTGTCCCAGGTGATATTTTTAAGTATTTCATCCATTCCCCTGTTCTCAAAATAGAACTGGTCGAAATACTTGCTGAAAATCAGCATGGCCTGGTTGAGTTTGGGTTCCCTTTCGTTCATGGGGACTTTCGCCACGTCCGCGGCGTCAAGGTAATATTTCGCGCTTGCCGGCAGGCCTTTCAAAAACTCCTTGCGCGCGATGTTAATGTCCGCGGGAATGCCGTCTTTCCCTGCCGCGAATATTTTCATGCCTTTTTCGCCGCAGTAGAAATTCACGAACCTGAAGGCTTCATCGGGGTACTGGGTTTTTTTCGAGATTACCAGGCATGCCTCGTCAAATATTGCCCGGTTGTTCCCTGTGATCGGGACGGGAAGCGGAACCACGTCCCACTTGAAATTCTTTATTGTCGAATAATCCGTGAGGTTCCAGGCGGAAGCGTGGCCCATGGCCACCTTGCCCGTGTAAAAGTCCTGTTTCACCCCGGTCAAACCGGCAACAAGCGCAGCCGATTCGGTCTTGGTCGGGCAGCAGTCGCGCCTTAATTTCTGCAGATATTCTATCATTATCCTGTTATCTGCGGTGTCTACCACGCACTTTTTCTTTTCGAAATCGATTATTTTGCTGCCGTTGCTGACCAGGAAAAACCTGGTATCAATCTTCGACGAGCCGAATTGCTCCCTTATACCGTCCTTGTTCATGTCCTTTGTAAGTTTCTTCGCCGTGAAATAATAATCCTGCCAGGTCCAGCCGGGCTGGGGGTAGGGCAGTTTTTCCTTGTCAAACATATCCTTGTTATAGACAATGCACTGGGTGTTCATCTGCAGGGGCATGCCGTACAATTCGCTGCCGTAGCTGTAGAAATCCACCAGCTCCTTGTAGTACTTCTTCATGTTGACGTTATTCTTCTTAACGTGCTGGCCCAGGGGCAGCAGGTCGCCTTTTTCCTGCATCTCCGTTAAACCGCCCCACCACATGAAAACATCCGGCGGCTGGCCTGCCGCGATCCTCTCGGTTATGGTACCGATGTGCGTCATAAAATCCATTTCGATCCGGATATCCGGATTATCTTTCTCGAATGCGGCACAAATCTCTTTGGCGATCTTGATCTGCTCCGCGCCCTCGGCATTGGCGTACTTCAGCACGATCTTTTTCTGCGGCGCACTGGCGCCTTCCTGCGCGGCCGCCAGCCCTGCCAGGGACAACATCAAACCACAAAATAACACAACCAGCTTTTTGTAACTAAGCATATCCTCTACCCTCCTTGGGGTACAACTCCGTCAATATTCCCTGTTAATGTCAAAAGCCAGCTTTGCCACTGGCTTCGCCTTGCCTGAAATAATATCGGCCGCCGCGTACATCGTGGCGTTGCACTGCGCGAACGTGCCGACCACGTTCTTCATTTCCGGCGAGACCGCGTAAGGGAACGGCGAATCAGTGACGACTACCACCGGCTTGCCCAGCGCCGCGACATCGCTGAACCCCAGCCCTTTTGTTACATGGCCGCGCGTGTAAGTGCATGAATAAATTATTATATCAACCTCGGAAGCGCGGGCTTTCATCACTTCCAGCGCTTTTTCCACGTTTTCAGGGTCGAACTTTATGAAAATAGCTTCCACGCCGTTGTCAACAAGGCGTTCATAAAGCGCGCCGGAATGTGCGATGCTGTTGTTAAGCCGCCGCTGGAGCCATGAAACTTCCTCCACGACGAGCACTTTTTTGCCCTTCTTTATCGGCATGACTTCTTTTTCGCTCCTTAAAACAACCACGCCTTTCGCTGACGCCTCTTTTTCCAGCTTTGCGCGCTGGGGGCTTTTCAGTATGGCGTGTATCTTCGCAGGGTCAACCATGCCTTTCTTGCCGTCAAGCAGGCCGAAGCGTTCCTTCATCTCAAGCGTGCGCGTGACTGATTCGTTTACGCGCTCTTCCTTTATTCTGCCGGCTTTCACAGCCGACAGCACAGCGTTGTACGCTTCGCCCCTGAGAGCGTTTTCGTCCTTCAAAAGAACCAGGTCCACCCCGGCTTCGATACAGCGCAGAACGCCTTCCGGGACGTCATATTTCTTCACAAGCCCGCCCATGGTGAAGGAATCGGTGATAATGACTCCCTTGAAACCGAGTTGCTCTCTAAGTACTCCGGTAACGATCGGCTTTGACACGGTGGAAATTTCGTTGCTCGGGTCAAGCGCCGGGTAAATGGAATGAGCCAGCATTATCATCGGTAAGCCCTTGTCTATCAAGTACCTGTAGGGGGCAAGATGTATATCGTTCATGCGGTCAAGAGGTTCGGTAACCGTGGGGCAGTCGAAATGCGTGTCCTGCGTTGAATTGCCGCGGCCGGGGAAATGTTTTGCCACCGGGATGGAACCGCCGGCTATCAGCCCGCGCATGGACTGGTAAGCGTATTTAGCTACGTCATCGGCCTTGGGAGAATAGCTCCTGGCGCCTATTTCAAAGTTATTGGGGTTTGTTTTCACGTCAACCGTGGGCGACTGGATGCAGTCTATGCCGAGCATCTTGTTCTCGATACCGATCTGCCTGCCGACCTTGTAACAGATGGAGGGGTCGCCGGAAGCGGCAAGGCCCATGGGGGCGGGAAAACCGGAGAAATCAAACGATGTAAAATCAAAAGACAAGCCGCCTTCGTTGTCGCTGCAGATATATACAGGGATGCCGGCGCCTGTTTCAATGGAACGCTTGCGTAATTTGTTTATCACCTTCGCGTACTGCTCGGGGCTGACAAACGGCGCCAGCTCGGACGCGAGGCAGTAAACCCTCTCTTTTCCCTGGGGGTCGCGGGTAACGCGCGGTATTCCCGGATGCCCGGGTTTAAGCCGCCTTAAAAATATATTGGACCACGGGACTACGCGGAACCCCGCGACGTTGTACTTCTCGATCATTTCAATGATGTCCGGGTGCGGATAGGTGCCGCTGAACCCGAATACGAACATCTGCCCGACTTTCTGCTCCAGTGTCATTTTTGCCAACAGCTTCTCAACTTTTTTTGACATAAAACCCCTCTCCTTTATAATATTATTTAAAATTTATTTTATTTCCGCTGTTCCTGATGCCAGCCCCGGGAACGAGGCGGACACCGTGTTCTTTTTTGATGCGTCCAACGCCGTGTATCTAAGGTTGATGGATGCTATTCCGCCGACAGGGTCCGCGGGGTTTGCGCCCTCAAACGAAAAACCTCCCGAAGGAGTATTTGAACCATTGAAGCTGAATGCCACCTTTTTATCCGTGGGCGTTTCCGGCGTTATCTCTATCGCCCTGACCTCGCAGCGGTCCATTTTGTTATTGGCAAAAATCGTGAGTTCCCCGTTTTTAACTTCCACGACACAGGTTTCACTGTATGCATTAAGCGGCCCGCCGGCTCTTGTGTAAATATCAAGGCCCGTGATAACAGTCTCATTATTTATCAGTATATCAAAAACTCTTGCTCCGTTCGTTTTTTCGGGCCTGCGGCTCGTTCCAAACCACAGCTCCGCGAAGCGGAATTCCACCCTGTATTTGCCGTTGGGCAGGGTGAAACGGTACCCGGCGGTGTTGCTGAGCGGGGCGCAGGAGTTGAACAATTTTTCATCCTGTGTATTGCTTATTTTGTCCGCGCGCTCGCTCCCCAGCCCGGAAAAAGCGGTATATCCCCACGCGCCGTCGGCATAGGCCTGGTCGCCAAGCCATACCTGCCCTTTGCTGTCCACGTACTGCGCGCCTCCGCAGTTTACCCTGTACACGAGCGAATCCGGCACGGTGTTGCCGTAGGTATCCGTGATAACAGCCGATATTTTCTGCACAGAACTGCCATCGGCCTGTTTAACGGCCGGCTCCGCCATGCATACGACTTTCGCGGGCTTGTCGGGCTTGCCGGTAATATCAACCCTGCCGTGGTAAAACCCGCGGGAGAGCGCAAGGACATTGATTATCCCTGTTTTGTTGAATTTTACTTTGACTGATGCCGCGCCTTTTACCGGCTTCACGGGATTCCCGCCTTCCAGCACGGCGTCGCCTTTAACAACAAATTCTATCAGGTTATCTGCGGATTCCATCACCTTTCCGTCAAGGCCTTTTATCACGGCCGTGACCGAAACCTGCGTCTTGTTATCGGCAATAACACCCGCCGCGGACGCGCTGCATTCTATCTGTCCCTTCATCACCACAAGGGTGGGAGCGTTGTCCTTGATCGCCGGCTGCCAGAGGTCCTCGTATTCGCACTTGATATTAGGGAAAGTCCCCTGCGGCCTCCAGATAGTCCAGCCGATCTGCCTTTCCCCGCACATTGCGAACATATCTGACAGGAATTTTCTCCAGTCCGCCTCGGTGGTGCCGGCTACGGTGGTACCCGCGCCGAATTCAGTGCAGAACAAAGGGACGTTATATCTTTTCTGTACCCTGTCCAGCCAGGGCGAAACGTCTTCCGGGTCGAACGCCCTTGTGTATTCATGGAATGCAAATACCGCCTGATTGTACGGCTGGTCCGGTTTTAATTTCACCTTTCCCCAGGTTTCTTCTATCTTGTTGGCATGGGTGAAATCGCACGTACCCAGGATTATGATATGTTTCGTGTCAACTTCCCTTATTGCCTTTATGGCTTCTGAATAATACTGCTGAACCTGCTTGCCGGGCATGTCGTAGGGCTCGTTCATGAGCTCGTAACCCATCACCCAGGGCTCGTCCTTGTAGCGTTCCGCGATCTTTTTCCAGTTTGCCGCCCACACCTTCACCCGTTCCGGGCCCCATACCGCCCCCCTGGGCAGCCAGGAGTCTCCGGCAGCATACTCGTGGAAATAATTGTGCTGGTCAAGGAAGCAGTAAATGCCGTAGTGGCGGCATGCCTTTACTATCGGGTCCACGTATTTCGCAAGGTAAGCATCGACATCCTTATGGTTCTCCTCCTCGCGCATGGATACCCTTATCACATTGGTGTTGAGTTTCTTGAACCACCCAATGATATCCTCCGGATTGCCGTAAAGCGTATCGCTGGGTATGTAGGCCGCGCCGCGCCCTACAAAGACTTTTCCGTCAGCCGTTTTTATGTGCCTCCCGTCTACATGAAGCCAGGCGACTTCATCCGGGCTGAAAGCCGCGGCCTTAATCTCAACCGGCGCGACCGCTTGCGCGTCCGGTACGGATACTTTGGCGAAATCCGCCATGCACGCCGCGCAGAAAGGCAGCAGCGCCAGCATACCAAGCAGTATTTTTTTCATCTGTTTTCCACCTCTTTTTTCTTTAAAAGGTCATTGACTTCCTTTGTGGTGTTCTTCATGGCCTCGTCAAGAGTGGTGTTATTGAGGAAAAGCAAATCCATATTCTTGTTGAATGGGGCCAGGTATTGGGTGAAATAAGCCGCCTTTGGTACATTCGGCACGGTTGCCACTTCCGCGGAATCAACGAAGTATTTCGAATGCTCCGGCAGGCCTTCAAGAAATATAGTCCTGGCCGCTTTCTTATCTGCCGGCAGGCCGTTCTTTCCCGCAGCGAAGATCTTCATGCCTTTTTCGCCGCAGTAGTAATTAATGAACCTGAAAGCCGCTTCGGGATTTCTGCTTTTCTTCGTGATGACAAGGCAGGCCTCGTCAAAAGTGTCATACTTTTTGCCGCTCACCATCCTGGGAGAAGGCGCCACGTCCCACTTGAAAGCCTTTATTTTGGTAAACCCGGAAAGCACCCACGCGGATACGGGCACCATCGCTATCCTGCCGGTCATGAAAGGCATTACCGAGCCCTTCGCGCCCTGCTGCTGGAACGCGGCGGCTTCGGCCCTGGACGGG
>MGVM01000069.1:8187-9670 GCA_001800495.1 Elusimicrobia bacterium RIFOXYB2_FULL_48_7 | reverse complement strand
GACGGCACTAACTTGCCGTCATAATCCTTTCCGTCCCAGGCCAGCGTGTATTCGCGGTCTTTCAGGGCGGTTTGGCCTTCAATAAGTATTTTGACAAGGGAACCGGAAAGAGTATAGACCCGCACTTTAACGGAGCGGTTTCTGTCCTTTACGATGTACCTGAATTTCGTGACCTGGCCTTTTGACGGGTTAAAGGGGTTGTTGTAATCCACCTGCAGGTCGTAATTCGGGCCCGTAAAAACCGCGCTCGAAAGGACAGTGGCGAACATTGCAGGCGCAGGCGAGCAGGGCAGTGTTTTTGATGAACCCGCGCTGTCATACAGGGTAAGGCTCCAGTAGTAAGTTGTATTATTTTTAAGCCCGGTAAAAGCGGTGCCGTTGTAATTGAACTGCACTGACGTGCGGTATTCGCTGCCCGTGACTACAGTGGCAGTGTTGATGCTGCTGGAACCGGTTGTCGTAATGACCGACCATATCGTTGAAGTGAACGGAAGGGCGCTTTCAGTACTGACGTTGAGGGTGAATGAGCTTACGCATAATGACGCGGTGGCCGTGTATTCCCAGGAAAAGATTGGCAGCCTGCCCTGGGTAACAACCTCGGTGTTATTCAGGACACCGTCCACTGTATAAAGGTAAGTTGATATCTGGACCGGGTAAAGTGACGGGACAAAAAGAAATCCCGGGGAAAAGAGGTAAACCAGGAGAAAATAACAAGTTTTTTTTATTTTTCTAAGGTTCATAACCCTGCGTTTTTTGACGTAAAATTATTGATTTTTTCAATTATAACGGAAATATTACCTGAATCCATCATTTCCTGAACGGCATCCGCGGCAAAATCAGTCATTTCTTTTACCACTGGTTTTTCCGCTGGCTTGAACCGGGATAGCACGAAGTTTTTGGAATCGCTGGTTCCGTTTGGAAGCGGACCAATGCCGAGCCGCAACCTGGGAAAGTCCTGGGTGCCTGCGTGTATTATGACCGATTCAACGCCGTTATGCCCGCCGCTTGAACCCCGCATCCTGATCCTCAGTTTTCCAAGAGGCAGGGAGTAATCGTCGTAAACCAGCAGCATTTCTTCCGGTTTTATTGAATACTTTTTCAAAGCTTTCTGCACCGGTACGCCTGAAAGGTTCATAAAGGAGCGTGGTTTCAGAAGAAACGCTTTTTTGGGTTCCAAACGCGCTGGAAGCGCGGCTATTTCCGATTCCAAAGAACTTGATGTCCTGAATTTTAATCCCTTTGACTGCGCTATCCTGTCAACGACTGTAAAGCCCAGGTTGTGCCGGGTAAGCTCGAATTCGCTGCCGGGGTTGCCCAGGCCGACTATCAGCCTCATTATTTCTTCTCAGGTTTCCCAGCTGCCGGTTTTGCGTCGGTTTTTGCGGCCGGGGTTTTGCCTGCGGCAGTTTTGTCGCCTGCCGCGGGTTCAGCGCCTTCAGCGCCTTCCTCTTCCTTCTTGCCCTTGGCTATGACTTCAGGTTCA
>MGVM01000069.1:400-8149 GCA_001800495.1 Elusimicrobia bacterium RIFOXYB2_FULL_48_7 | reverse complement strand
CTCGATCTTTGTCGGGGCGACGACGTTAACGATTATGGATTCCTTGACTGTCAGGATTTCCACGTTTGCCGGCGGTGTTATGTCTTTAATGGATATGTTACGGCCGATGTTAAGGCTGGAAACATCGACATCAATCGATTTCGGGATGTTTGTGGGAAGGCAGCGCACCTTGATCTCCCTGAGGATGTGTTCAAGGACTCCTCCCTGGGTCTTGACGCCGGGGCACTCGCCTACTATATGCACAGCCACCTCAACTTCAATTTTGCTTTGCATGGAAATCGCGTGGAAATCAACGTGCAAAAGCTTCTCCGAAACAACATGTTTCTGTACTTCCTTTATCAGGACCGTTTTTGATGAACCGTCTAAGTTCAGATTAATCAGGGTATTAACTCCGAGTTTGATAATTTTGGAAATTTCTTTCTCTTTCACAAAAATCGGCATTGATTTTTCTTCCGATCCGTAAACTATGGCCGGAACAAGGCCGTCAATCCTTGATTTTTTAAGCTGTCCTTTTGTTGTTGCTTCTCTTTTCTGCGTTTCTAAATTTACCTGTTCCATGCGAAACTCCTTTTGAGTGCCGCATTTTACCCGTTTGGAAGGGTATGCGGCGAGCTCCTTTATCTAAAATTTTTATACAAACAGCGTGCTTACTGATTCTTCGTTATGGATCCTTCTTATGGCGTCAGCCAGCAGCCTGCCGACGGACAGCACGGTTATTTTATCGGATTTTCTTCTCAAGGGTATGGAATCCGTTATTATCAGCTTTTCGATGGACGATTTTTCTATCCTTTCAATGGCGTCGCCCGAAAGCACGCCGTGGGAGCAGGATGCAAGCACCCTGCAGGCGCCTTCTTTCTTGAGGGCGTTAGCCGCGTTTATCAGCGATCCGCCCGTGTCAATGAGGTCGTCAAGTACAACGGCTGTTTTGCCTTTCACGTCGCCGATTATGTGCATTATTGACGACTGGTTCGGGGCCGGCCTTCTCTTGTCTATAATCACAAGGCTTGCCTCGAGCCGCTTGGCAAAGGCCCTGGCGCGTTCCACTCCGCCGGCATCAGGAGATACCACGCAAAGCTCGTGTTTTTTGCTCACGTAATTTTTGCTTTTGAAATAATGCAGGAAAACAGGGTTGGCGTAAAGGTGGTCGACGGGAATGTCGAAAAATCCCTGTATCTGGCCGGCGTGCAGGTCCATCGCCAGTATCCTGTCGGCGCCGCAGGCCGTTATAAGGTTCGCCACTATTTTTGCTGTTATGGGAACCCGGGGCTCGGCTTTCCTGTCCTGCCGGGCGTACCCGTAATAGGGCAGAACAGGAGTGATTCTTTTGGCGGAAGCCCGCATAAGCGCGTCCATTATTATCAATAATTCCATTATATGGTCGTTTACCGGGGGGCACGTGGGCTGGATGATGAAACAGTCCTTGCCGCGTACGTTTTCATCTATTTTGACGCGGATCTCGCCGTCCGCGAACCTGCTGACAAAAATCTTGCCGGGTTCGGCTTTAAGTTCTTTTGCGATAGATTTCGCCAGCTCAGGGTTGGCGCTTCCCGAAAATATCTTTATATCGTTTTTCATTTTCCCGTGGTCCTTTTATTTAATTTTTTTATAATTATATTGTTGAAACACAATTTTACCTAAAAAAGTTCGAAAAGTCAACCCGGCCTTCCGGCACCCGCGGGTGTCCTGTGGCTTCACGGGGGCATTAAATTGACTTTAAAGGATAATTTTAGTATATTTTTTGAGTATGGTACGAAATCCCAACTGTCGACAAGTTGGGGTTGAGCAAGGTATGGTACGCCCACGTAGCTCAGTTGGTAGAGCAATCGCCTTGTAAGCGATAGGTCGTCAGTCCGAGTCTGACCGTGGGCTTTGAGCAAGGTGCGAAACTCAATTCGTCAACAGAATTGAGCGAACATGGTACGAAACTCAAACTGTCGACAAGTTTGAGCAAGTACAATGGTGTTTAATGCCAAAGCGGAAACATTTACGGGCGGATTCAGATATCCTGGTTGACATTTTTTCAGCTGACGCCATAGTGAACAGGGGCAGGGGCTGCGTGGTGAACATCAGCCTCGGCGGCATCGCGATAGAAACGGAGTCAGCCCTTGATCTCGGCCACGAATTGTTGATTGACATGAAGCTTCCCGGCGGCACGCGCCCGATTGAAATTCACGCGAAAGTCGTGCGCCAACAGAACATGGGCAACCTGTTCCACTACGGCTTGAAGTATACCAGGCTCGGGCTGCTGCAAAGAATAAAATTATTTTTTTATATTAAGAGGTAAAAAATGAATTTCAACGCGAAGTCAAAAAAACTTAACCCGAAACACAAAAGTATTTCGGTGATTTTAGCCGGCGGCCGTGGAAAAAGGATCAAGTCGGAAATCCCGAAAGTCCTTCACGCCCTGTGGGGTATACCGTCGGTGGTGCGCGTGAGCCAGGCGGCGAGCAAGGGGCTTAATTCGCCCAACCAGGTGGTCGTGGTCGGCATGAAAGCCCAGGATGTCGCCGACCTTCTTAAAGACATGCCGAATACTGTTTTTGCTTACCAGGAAGTACAGAAAGGCACGGGCCACGCCCTGCAGGTGGCCGTTTCACGCATAATAAACGCCGGGGCAAAAAGCAATCTTTATGTTTTCCCGGGTGACGCGGGACTGCTCGACGCGGAGTTAGTCAGCAAGTTCCGCAGGCGCTTCGAAAAAAGCTCTTCAGCCGCAATGATGCTTACCGGCGAATATAAAGGCCCGGTGGAACTCAACATGTACGGCAGGATCGTGAGGGTTCCCGAGCGTGACACCGCGGGCAGCCATTCGGGCGACGATTACCGGAAAGTAGCTGAAATAATGCAGGCAAAAGATATCCTGAAAATGCAGCCGGACCAGGATCACAAGATAGTTTATCACGGCAGGGAATACCATTTTACGAGGAAGCAGTTGTTAGAAAACAGGGAATTCGATTCCGGAATGATCGCGTTCCGCTACGACCTGTTGAAAAAATACCTGGGCAGGCTTAAATCGGACAATGTCCAGAAGGAATTGTACATGACCGACCTCGTGAGGATTTTCAACGACGCAGGCCACAGGGTTGAATCCTTCGAGATAAAAAAAGACGCAAAAGACGCGAAAGACGCGAAGACTGGAGGTTTCCAGTTTGCCGACGCTCTACTGGGGTTCAACAGCAGGAGCGAACTGAAAAAAATGGAAGCCATCCTGCGCGCGAAATATTTTGAAACCCTCAAGGACATACTGACTTTCGAGGACGAGGAGAACTTTTTCCTTGATTCCGAGGTCGTCCGGAGGATCCTGCGCATGGATGAAACAGGAATACCTGTTGATATCACGATAGGAGAGGGCTGCCATATCGGCAAGGGAGTAAGGGTCAACCGCGGGCTCAAGGTCGGCAAGAGAGCCGTGCTGGAAGGCAATATCATGCTGGGCCAGAAGGTCTCCATCGGGGAAAATGTGCATATCTCGGCATACCCGCACCAGGAACTGCGCATAGGCGACAGGGCCGAAATATTCAGCGGGGATATAATTAAGGGCAATACAAAAATCGGCAGCAACGTGAAAATCGAAACGGGTGTCACCATCACCGGCAGCGACGAACACCCGGTAGTAATCGGCGATAACTGCGTGATAAAAGGGACTTCCTACATCTATGGTTCGACGATAGACCCGGATAACTTCATCCAGCACTCGGTGCTGATCAGGAAGCTTGTGTTGAAAATCGCCGACAAGGCCGGACGGGTCCAGAAAGTCAGGTACATACTGCCGCACCCGGAAGGGATGGATTCAATAAAACCGCTATGAAAATATTATTGTTGTTTATGGCATTTATGTTTTTCCTGACGGGGTTGGCGTATTTTTACTACCCGGGCCTGATTGTCATTATAAATAAATGGATGAGGAAGATATTTTTTAACGATGCGCGGGTGCTTTATAACAGGAAAAAGACCGGAATGATTTATGTGCTTGTTTCCCTGGTGGTCTTTTACGGCGCCTATACCATTAAAGCCCTGCCTTCGGACCACAGCGTAAAAGGCGGCCTTTACCAGGCGTGGTGTTGTTACTATCAGGGCGAATACGCCCATGCCAGGGAAATAAGCGAACGCGTCCTCCAAGAGGACCCCGAAAACCTGGTGGCCATGGAACAGTTGATGCTGGTATATTTCGTGCAGAACGATTACAGAAAGGCGGATTATTACTGCACGAGAATATTGTCCAAAAGCCCCGGAAATAAAAGAACAAAAAACATGTGCGCCACTATCCAAAACAAGATGAAAAACGCCCCTAAAGTGTCCGTGAATTACTTTTACAGCACAATCAGGGAAATCATCTCATGACCACCATAAACGGTTCAACGAAGTTCGTTGGAATATTCGGCTATCCCGTCAAACATACCCTGTCGCCAGCCATGCACAACGCGGCATTTGAAGCGCTGGAACTCAATTATCTTTACCTGCCGTTCGAAGTATCACCGGAAAACCTGGGCGCGGCGATGAAATCGCTGCACCTGTTCGGCCTGCGCGGCGTCAATATCACGGTTCCGCACAAGGAAGCCGCGGTGAAATTCGTGGACAGGATCGACCCCATAGCCAGCAAAATAGGCGCCATAAACACCGTCGTCGCGCATAACGGGAAACTGTCGGGTTATAATACCGACGGGCCGGGTTTTATAAGGTCGCTGGAGGGCAGGTTTGATGTGGCAGGCAAAAAGGTGCTCCTTGCCGGGGCCGGCGGGGCCGGAAAAGCCATAGGCATAACCCTCGGCCACAGCGGAATAAATAAAATATTTGTCTACGATACCGACATAAACAGGTCCGGCAGGTTATTCCAGTGCGTGAAACCGGCCTGCCGCGCGCAATTGGTCAGGAGCGCTTCCGAATTAGGCAGGATCATGCCTGAGATCGATTTGCTCGTCAACGCGACGCCGGTCGGAATGCACAAGGGCGACTGTTCTCCAGTCGCACCGGAACTGATAAGCAGGAAGCTTTTTGTTTATGATATAGTCTATAACCGCGAGACCATTTTAATAAAGGAAGCAAGGAAAAAAGGCTGCAAATTCCTGTCAGGACTGGACATGCTTTTGTACCAGGGGGTCCTCGCCTTCCATTTGTGGACACATAAAAATGCCCCGGTTGAGGCCATGCGCAGGGCTCTCCTTGCCGCAATGAAATAAAATGCTGTCCTTTAAAACAAAATTCATTGTTTCCTACGTTGTAACCGGCCTGATTGTCTTCCTGGCAACCTCCCGCCTCGGGCTGAATTATTTTGTCCAGGCGGCTCTCGCGGTTGTTGTCTCCGGGGTCATCGGTTTTTTCACCACTTACCGTATTTCACACTCCTTCGACAGGTTCCAGAAACTGATGGGAAAAATCAGCTCCGGTTACCTGAAGCTGAACGTCGACATCAGGTCGGCGCAGGTGATACAGGACATCAGTGAGTCGCTCGACAGGATCCTCACGGGTTTCTCCTCGCTCATAGACATTTCAAGAAAGCTTACAAAGGAAACCAGCCTTGACAAACTGCTTAACCTGATCATCGAGCAGTCGGCCTCCCTCATGGATGCTGAAAGGGCCACTCTTTACCTTTTTAACAACGACACCCAGGAACTGTGGAGCTATATTGCCCAGGACCTTGAGATAAAAGAAATAAGGGTGCCGCTGGGAAAGGGCATCGCGGGTTATGTTGCCAAGACCGGCAAGATGCTCAATGTCAGGGACGCCTACAAAGACGAAAGGTTCGACATAATGTCCGATAAAATAGACAAGATCACGGGTTTTAAAACCAGGGATGTCCTGTGCGCCCCTATGTTTGACCACAGGGGCGGTATCCTCGGTGTGCTGCAGGTGCTCAACAAGAAGAACGGCCATTTCCGCGAATACGACGAATCTCTGCTGGGCGCGCTGGCGGCCCAGGCGGGCGTCGCCATCGAGAACGCGAAGCTCTACGAGTCCCAGGAAAGCCTGTTCATGGGTTTCATAAAAACCATGGCGTCCATCATTGATGCCAGGGATCCCGTGACGCGCGGCCACTCGGAGAGGGTTGCCAAGTATTCAGTGGCAATAGGGAAAGCGATGGATTTTTCCGAGAAGGACCTGAAAGTGCTTGAGTACGCCGCCATCCTGCATGACGTTGGAAAGATATCCATACCCGACGCGGTTCTCCAGAAGCCCGGCGAATTCACGAAAGAGGAATACGAAATCGTCAAGCGGCACACTGTTTACACAAAGGAGATCCTGACCAATATATATTCTTCCTCAGACCTCAGGGAGATGCCGCTGATGGCAGCCAGCCACCACGAAAAGCTGGATGGGTCCGGTTATCCGGCCGGATTGACAAGTGATTCAATCCCTATCCAGTCGCGGATAATCGCTGTTGCTGATGTCTACGATGCGATTGTTTCGTACGACAGGCCCTACAAGCCTGCCATGTCTCCGGAAAAAGCGATAGCGATACTCCGGCAGGACAGTGAAAAAGGCAAGTACGATAAGGAAGTTGTCCGGGTTTTCGTAGAGAAGCAGCTTTACAGGATCGAGCGCCGCGAGTACGTCCGCATTTCCGCCGAACTATCGTTCGAATACACGGCCATCAGCCACGATGAAAAAAAGCTTGAGGAATTCAAACAGGCACAGACGAAAAACATCAGCGCGGCAGGCATACTCTTCGAGACAAAGGACAATTTACAGCCCGGTTCATACCTGCAGATCAGGCTGAATTTCCAGCAGTATTCCTTCGATATACTGGGGCGCGTGGCGCGCAGGATCGAATCTCCTGATGGAAAAACTGAAGTAGGCATCGTTTTTCTCAACCTCAACCCGGAACTGAAAAAACACATTTCCAGTTACCTCACGGATTTTGAAAACCCGAAAGTAAAGCATTGAAAAAAACTCGGACTCGTTTCGCGCTTTTATTCCTTCTTTTGTTGTTGCCGCTGATTTTCCTTTCAGGGCATGCCTTTGGGGATGACCTTCTCATAAAAATAAGCACTTCATTTCAGCCGGTTTCCGGAAATGTCAGGTTAATATTCCTCGACAACGATTATGCCGTCGCGGATTTGCCGGAGGCAGAACTGACAGGACTTTCGGGTATCCCGGGGGGGTATACCATTCTGGACAGGCATGGAGCCGGCCAGAAATATTTGTTATTCCGCGTTGAAAGTGAAAAAGACCTGGCGGCGCTTTCGGGTACCGTTAAAATCGTTTTTTCTTCGGGAAACAAGGCGATAGCCCGGGTCGACGACGAAACGATCGCAAACCCGGAGCTTGTGAAATATAAATTCCGGTTGCTTCCTGAAAGCATCCCGTGGCAGAAATCTCTGGATGTTTCAGCTCAGCGGCTGAAAGCTCAGCGCCTCAGGAAATCAACGGTGAGGAGTTTTGGGGTAATAGCACAGAGCACGATCACCGCTATCATTTCCAGCATTGGCAAAACTGAGCTCTCGGCTTGTATCCAGGCGCTCCAGGATATCGGCACAAGGTATTCCTTCAGCCCGAAGTGCAACGACGCAAAAAATTACCTGGTGCAGCAATTCGAGTCTTTCGGTCTTCAAACGTCAACCCAGTCTTTTAAAAATTTCGGCAGGACAAATTACAATGTAATTGCGACCCTCCCGGGGCTGGCAAGCCCGGAAAAGATTTTTTTAATAACGGCTCATTATGATTCAACAAGCGGGGATCCTTACAACAGCGCTCCCGGCGCGGATGACAACGCCAGCGGTGCCGCGGGCGTGCTGCTGGCGGCAAAGTACA
>MGVM01000069.1:0-385 GCA_001800495.1 Elusimicrobia bacterium RIFOXYB2_FULL_48_7 | reverse complement strand
TTTGTTTTTCCGGAGAGGAACAGGGCCTTGTGGGAAGCCAGGAATACGTGAAGTACCTGCATGACAACAACGCGCAGGTGATGGGCGCGATCAACCTTGATATGATCGCTTACGCAAAACCCGAGCCCGCGAAGCGGGATTTGGACATCACCGCGAACACTGATTCGGCGCCGCTCCAGGAGTTCGCGGAATGGGCAAACCGGAATTACGAGGCCGTTCCCGTCGACGCGCATGTTAACAACGACGCCTGGTGGAGCGATCATTCCTCCTTCTGGGCGTTCGGTTACCCGGCTATAGAGCTCTGCGAAGCGTACGACTGGTACAGCGCGGATTTCAATCCCTATTATCACAGCGCGCAGGAAACCATCGACAAGTTGGACATGGA
>MGVM01000068.1:3558-12833 GCA_001800495.1 Elusimicrobia bacterium RIFOXYB2_FULL_48_7 | reverse complement strand
AGCTCCAGCTCCTTCCGGGTCTTTTCCAGGCCGGATTCGATCTTCCTGCGTTCGGTGATGTCACGGTATACCAGCACAGCGCCGGCCACCCGGCCGTCATGGGAGAGAATCGGCGCGCAGCTATCTGCAATAACGCGCTCCCTGCCGTCACGCGCGATCAATATAGTGTGGTTGGTCAGGCCGTGTATAGTACCATGCTCCAGGGTTTCCTTTACCGGATTTTTAGAAGGCTTCCGGGTTTCCTGGTTGATGATATGAAAAATCTCTTCCACCGGGCGGCCGATGGCTTCCGCTTTCTTCCAGCCGGTAAGCTCTTCGGCAACGGGATTCAGGAGCGTCACGCGCCCCTGGGCATCAGTGGCCATGACTGCATCCCCGATGGAGTTGAGCGTAACCGCGAGCTTTTCCTCGCTGACATGCAGGATTGCATTGGCCTGCTGGAGCTGTTTATTCGTATCGAGATTCGCTGAATTCCTGAGCCGCTGTTGTGTTTCCAGGTACATCAGGTAGATGAACAAAAGCGCGAGCGCGAGCGTAAGCAGGCTGGCGGCAACAATGAGGGCAAACAGACGGCGCATGTTCGACTGGAAATCCGCGTCATGCTGAACCAGCGCGCCTTCTTCTATTTCGATGAAACCCCTCATCACGCCGCTAATCGAATTGATCAGGAGCTTGCTCTGGCCGCTGCTTATAACCGCTAACGCGGCGGTTTTGTCGCGGTTACGGCGCAATTCAATGGCCTGCGACAATTCCGAGAGTTTGGTATTTATCAAAAAGGCCATTGCAGGCAGTTGTTTACGGGCAGAACTGATCAGGGTGAGCCGGCGCAATTCTTCCAGGCGTGTACCGATATTGGTTCGCGCCGCCGAATACTGTTCCAGGAAGTTTTTGTCGCCGGTCAGCATATAACCGCGCTGGGTTGTCTCGGCATCTCTCAATTCAGACAGCAAATCATTCGCGCTGTTTATTACGATGAAAGTATGTTTTCGCGCGGTACCTGCTTCCGTAATGTGGCTGAAAGCACGGAACGACAGCGCCATCATTGATATCAACAGCGCAATTCCGGCAAGTGAAATACCGATTTTATAAGTATTTTTCATAAACAATTTATTCTCCCCGGCCTTTTAAGGCCATTGCTCTTATAGTATAGGCCTGCCCGTGAAATAATCAATTGAACCCGGGTACAATGTACCCGTACAACATTCTATTTAACCTGGTTTTTTGAGCCATACAACACTGAATAGGCCCGGGTGAATTCAGCTCCGAGAAGGAACACATAAGAAGAGTAAAATACCCAGATCAGCAAGATCACGACGGCCCCGGCAGCGCCGTAAACCGATTGTATACCGCTTTTTACAAAGTACATGGCTATAATTATCCTGGCGATGCCGAATAAAATAGAAGTAAGCACTGCTCCAAGCCAGACGTCATTCCACTTAACTTCGGTTTTCGGAAGAAATTTATAAGCTGCCGCGAAAATAAGCGCGAATATCACCAGAAACACTGATATATTCAGTAAATTCCACAGATAATACATGCCGCCCGGTATTAGACTTAACGCATGGGCTATGATCACATCAAGGGCTGTGCTGATAAAAAACAGGGCAAGGAACAATATCACCAGCATAAGGATCATCCCCAGGGAAATAAATCTTTTTTTAAAATATTTCCAAATGCTGTTACCGGTATTAAAGCTGGTTTCCCAGATTATATTCAGCGAATTCTGCAATACCAGGAAAACGTTGATCGCGCCCACAAAAAGAGATATAACGCCTATTGCGGTTGCCGTATACCTTGCCTGCGGGTTCATGAATTTATCCAGAATGGCCCTCACGCCCTCCGCCCCGGCTTCGGTGATAAACCCGCCCAACCGGGAAATAACCAGGCCCTGGATTTCGGCTTTATCAAAGAAAAATCCCGCAAAGACAATCATTATTATAAGCAAAGGCATAATTGAAAAGAAGGCATAATAGGCAAGGGCGGCAGACAACATGGATACATTGTCCTTGCTGAGCTTGCCTGCAACCCTGGATATTAAAATCAATGCTGTATTTTTTCCTGGAACCATTTTACTCCGGCTTATAAAGAAGTTATGCCTTGGAATTTCTGGCCAAGTAGCCCGCTAAAAATAGCGCCAGCAGGACATAGGTCAGGAAAAGATAAAACCCCGGCTGAAGAGCAGTGCCATTGGTAGTCAGGATTGCCAGTTCCTTGCCTGTTGAACTTAACGCGCCGAGCTGGCTGGCAATAATCCCGCTGAAACCGATATAGGCCATGAACATGGCAACTACCATGACATCGGCCATGGACCATTTTCCTGATTTTAAGACAAAAAACCTGATTACCGGGTTCTCCCTGGCGCGGTGATAATTGTAATAATATGCCAGGGATGAGGCTATTTTTAACAAGGGGAAAAAAATACTGAAGGTAATGATCAGGACCCCGACCAGTTTCATCTGCAGGGCCTCATGGGTGATCATGATCCAGAATACATCCAGGATACTTTTGCTCTGGAAATACAATACCTGGTTTTCAAAATGGACGGGATACCCCATAAGCGTAAAACTGATCTGCGAGATTTTTGCTTCTATGTCTATCATGGGTGTGGTTACGCCGGAAAACAGAAGTATAAGAAGAGACGCTACCAGGAGCAAGTACCGGGAGGGAACCAGGGGCTGCTTGCTGAAACCGGACAAAGCAAAAAGTATAACTGACAGGAAAATCAACAGCAGGGCCTGGTTAAAAATCCGGCTGTGCCTGGCTGAAATTGCCTGGTCGAGCTTTAGCTTCGCGCTTTCAATATCTTTGGAACCGGTCTTGCGAAGAATGCGGCTTATTTTAACTGTACCCTGTGTACTGACGGTTTGTTTAAAGTACTCTTTAAGCTGTTTATTCAGCGCGGCCTTTATCTGGCCTTTAGTCTTGGATTTCGTCATCTCATTAATGATGGTATCCGCATATTCAGGAATGCCTTTTTTTATGTCTTCCAGGCTGATAAAAATATTCACGAAAGCCTGTTTGATCCAGCCTTCTGCTGTTCCTGAATTCCCCTCCCTGATTTTCTTGTCCACGTTGTCAATAAGATTGTTGAGCATGACTTCAATATGCCTCTTCAGGTCCCGCTCATTCTTCTTTGACAGGTCCAGCTTGTTGATTTCCCCGTAAAGAATAACGGAAATTTGCCGTTTCCACTCTTCCACGCTTAAAAGGCCGTACCTGATGTGGTTGAGTTCAGCGTAATCGTTATTGTTCTGCTGGTTGGAAATTGAATTCGAAATGACCTGGCAGCACAAAAAAACCGACACCAGGACTATCGCCAGGGATAAGAACAGATTGAGTTGTTTCATGGCTGGTTACAGTATAGGAGGGATTGAAAAAAGTATCAATTGTACTTTGGTATAGTACGAGCGATTTTGTAGCGGTTTGACCGAAGGATCAAACCTTATTTATTATTTAGTCGCATAAATGCGACCGCTACATAAGTTGTGGGGTTTATTTCTTGGAAGAGGTAAGGCCGGCTTTTTGGGCGAAGTGGATAAGTTCTGTTACGGTGATAGCGTGCATCTTTTTCATGACGCGGCCGCGGTGGACCTTTATAGTTTGCAGGGAAGTCCCGCGCTTGTAAGCGATCTGCTTGCTCAGCATCCCCTTGGCCACGAAGCGGAAAACTTCCAGCTCCCGCGGGGAGAGGGTCTTGACGCGGCGCTGGATCAATGATACTTCGGTAAATTCCTTGAGATGTATTTTGTTTTTCAGTATGGCAATAGCCACGGCCTTAAGCAATTCTTTTTTTGTGAAAGGCTTGGGAAGAAAATCAATGGCGCCCGCCTTCATACTTTTTACGCTCATCGGTATGCTTCCGTGCCCGGTGATAAAAACAATGGGAATCGCAATCCCTTTTTCCGCCATTTGTTCCTGCAGTGCAAGCCCGTTTATGCCCGGCAGCTGGACATCCAGAACCAGGCATGAGGGCATTTTAGGGTGCTTAAAAGCGAGGAAGTCTTCCGCGCGGGTAAATGTTTCAACTTTGAACCCGTGCGATTTTAGTAATAGAGACAGGGACCTAGGGTCGTCATCAACGATATAAATAAGCGGTTTATTCATAATGCCTCCTTCTTTTCAACGGGAATAGTAAAATAAAATGTTGCTCCGCCGGCAGGGTTATTTTCCATGTACAGCCTCCCGCCATGCGACTCAATAATGGAACGGCTGATTGACAGCCCCATGCCCAGCCCGTCCGGTTTGCTGGTGAAAAAGTGGGTAAAGAGTTTCGGCATATTTTCTTCCGGGATTCCGCACCCGGAATCCTTTACCGACACCAAAACCGTGCCGGAATTCTTGCAAGCCGTGTGGATCAATATTTCACGGGAATTTTTAATGCCGGCCATAGCATCGAAACTGTTGCTGATAAGGTTCAGCAGAACCTGCTGCAGCTGGATCCTGTCACCCCGGACAAGCCCGAGATTGCTTTCCGGCTCAAATTTCAGGAAAATATTCCTTACGTTGGCGTCGGTTGCCATAAGAAGCATGGTTTCATTAATAAGCGCATTGATATCCAGGGACTTTATTTCAGGCTTGTTTTTCTTTAACAGCACGCGTAACCGATGGATAACCTCGGCCGCCCGGTGGTTATCATTAATAATGTAAGTTAAAATTTCCCCTAAGCCGGGATTCTTGCCGCCAAGCATTCGCAAGCCTGCCTGGGCATAAGACAAAATAGCTGTAAGCGGCTGGCTGATTTCATGGGCTAACGAAGAAACAAATTCCGCAAGTTTCCCCACCCGGGTAACATGCAGGAGCTCCTCGCGCTGTTCTTCAAGTTCCAGATCCCTCTCCCGCATTAAAGTAACATCTGTCTGTATACCTATATAATGGGTAACACTGCCGCGGGTATCACGCATGGGTGTTATCCGCAATAAATTCCAATATTTATTTCCGGTTTTGGAGAAATTGAACATCTCCCCGTGAAAAACCCTGCCCTGGAGTATGGTTTGTTTTATTTCATCTATGATGCGGTAATCAGCATTGGTTCCGTAAAACAAAAAATAATTCCTGCCGATGATCTCTGTTTTTGCGTAACCGGTCATCTTCTGGAATGCCTGGTTGGCGTAAATTACGTGAAAATCCTGAAGTTGGGCGTCGATAATAAAAATTCCGTCAGAGGTGGATTCTACCGCCTTGGTGAGGATGGTGATCTGCTCGTCCGACCTTACCTGCTGCCGGGCGCCTTCTTTAATTTGCTGGTTTTTATCTGTCAACTCGACAGCTTGTCTGCGGATTTTCCTGCTGAACTTACTGCGGGCTGTGTTTAAATCCGAGGTTAGCTTTTGGAGGCGTGATTTCTTTACAGACGGTTTTTTCCTGAGCTTCTTTTTCTTTGTCATTTATACCTGCCTGTTATTTAACATTATATAATTAATACGGTTGAAATCCTAATTTTCAAAAACTTTCCTGAAGTGGTAGCCGTAAATTGCAAGCGACACCGCCTTCGGAAATTTCTGCGGCCTGGTAAACAGCGACCAGAACATCAGTTTCCAGTAATACCAGCGTTCCTTGCCAAAAATCCCCAGCAGCATTATGGACCTGGCCAGCGCGCTTACATGGACCATCTTCAGGCTGAAAGATTTCACTTTTGCCGACTTATAAATTTTCAAGAATGACGTTACCCTGCTGTAATAGTTTTTCGGGGAATAGATTGTTGAAACAATATGCCTGTACCCGCTGGTAAGCTCGCTTAATTCCATGGCAGGGATAAAATTAATGCTGTTGTCCGTATTATCCCCGGTAAAATCATTCAGCAGTCGGTTTTCCTTTTTGAGCCTGTCATAAAGCGTTGTCCCCCGGGGGGCATTGAGTATGCCGACCATGGCTGTCACGATCCCGCTTTTCTGTATAAACCTGACCTGCCTTTCAAAGATGGAAAGGGGGTCATGGTCAAACCCGACAATAAAACCTGCCTGGACTTCAAACCCGTGTTTCTGTATTATCTCGATACTGCGGTTAAGGTCGCGGTTCTTGTTCTGGTGTTTTGAACATTCCGCCAGGCTTTCTTCATTGGGTGTTTCTATGCCTATAAATACCGCGTCAAAACCCGCCCTGGCCATTAAGTTCATAAGCTCTTCGTCATCGGCCATATTTATGGAGGCCTGCGTATCAAAGGTAAAAGGGTGTTTCATTTTTTCTGTCCACTCAATTACCGCCGGAAGAATATCGCTTTTAAGCCTGGTTTTATTCCCGATGAAATTGTCATCTACAAAGAAAACGTTGCCTCTCCAGCCCTGGGCATGAATATGCTCAAGTTCCCTGACAACCTGCGCGCTGCTTTTAGTCCTTGCCGAATGGCCGTAGAGCGCGGTGACATCGCAGAAATCACAGTTAAACGGGCAGCCCCTTGAATACTGCATACATAGCGACGCATACTTTTTCATGTTGATCAAATTCCACAGGGGTTCCGGCGTAGCGCTGATATCAGCCCATTTTTCTGAATTATAAATATGTTTTGGAGTGCCGGCCAAATCCGCCAGGAACATGGGCAGGGTGATTTCCGCCTCATTAAGCACCAGATGGTCAACTTCGTCGAATTTATCCGGGTGGCTTGTGAACAAAGGCCCGCCTGCCACTATCTTTGTGCCAAGCCGCTTACAGCGCGCGATTACTTCCTGCGCGGATTTTTTCTGGATGGACATGGAGCCTATAAAAACATAGTCGGCCCGGGTAATGTCCTTGTCTTTGAGTTCAGCCACGTTCATATCTATAAGTTTCGTGTCCCAGTCTTTCGGAAGCATCGCGGCGACAGTCAGCAGGCCCAGGGGCGGGCTGCTTGCCTTTTTATGGATGAATTTCAAAGCATGCTTAAAACTCCAAAACGTATCCGGAATTTCCGGGTAAACAAGCAGTATTTCCATTGAATTACCTCAACCTCATCGTTTTTAGGCTGTTTTTATTATCCTTTTTCACCCTTAGCCTTTAGTTCAGCTGGTTTGTTTTTACCATAGGCATATTTCTTAAAATTCACAAATGATTAAACTAAACGGCCTTTTCTGGCAGCGAAAAACTAAAGATAGTTTCCCGGCCCAGCTTGCTGTTAACATGAATTTCACCGCCCAGGCCTTCAACCAGCTTTTTAACTATTGCCAGGCCTATGCCTGACCCTTCCACCTGCCCCGTAATATATTTTTCTACCTGGTAAAATTTATCGAATATGCGCGCGTATTCTTCATTTGGTATGCCTATGCCGTTGTCAGTAACCGAGAATTCTATTCTTCCGGGTGCTTTTATTGCTGTAACCAGGATTTTCACTGTTTCCTTATCATTAAATTTGACGGCATTTTCGATTAAATTTTCCATGATCTGGTCCAAATAGTGTTTGTTCACGTTTAAACTTACACCTTCAGGGCAATCAATCTCTATTTCTACCTTTTTATTCCCGGAATTATTAATTATTGCGTCAGTAATTGAATGAAGATAAGTTTTAAGCTCTATGATTTCTTTTGAGTGCACAAGATTTTGAATATAAATCGTAGTAAAACCAAGCAGTTTCTCCACTAACTTAATAAGTAAAAAAGCTTTTATAGAGAGCGCTTTCAGGGCTGCCTGCTGCTTTTCATTTAAGGTACCCAGTATTCCTTCCTGGAGCACTGTGGTATAACCTGTAATGACCATTAAAGGCGTGCGCAGCTTGTGCGAGATATGGTTTAAAAATGTCTGCTTTACAATTTCTTCTTTGCGTATTTCGGTAACATCACGCAAAATAAAAACAATGCTTGAAAGTTCCCCGGCCTGGTTTTTTACCGCGTTGAGCTTTGCCTCTAAGTATAGCGCTTTTGTAGCTTCTGTTTCCCCGCGCACAAGGTCAAATATCTTATCGGTCAAGGGCAAATCCGTAAAATTCTTTTTGGGGATAGAAACAGAGTAGCCCTTAAACATCACTTCAAGCAGGTTTACATCAGCTGAACCGGTAATATTCAGGCACCTCAAAACCGAGGCGTTGCTGTCTGTAATTATCCAGTCGGGGCCGCAGACAGCTATGCCATCGCTGATTTCATCCATGACAGCCCTGAATTTCCCTTTCTCGTCAATTTGCCGGCGGTAATAACTTATTTTAAGGATAGTTTTAACTTTTGCCAGCAACTCAACCCTGTCAAAGGGCTTGGAAATAAAATCGTCGCAGCCCGCCTCAAGCGCTTTCACCCGGTCTTCAACTTCCTGCAGGGCAGTTAACATGACCACCGGCACATCCCTGATAGCTTTGTCTTCTCTTATTATTTTTAATACGTCATAGCCTGAAATGCCGGGCATCATTATGTCCAATAAAACCAGGTCAGGATTTTCCGAATGAATGAGTTTTAGCGCCTTTTCGCCGTCTTCCGAGCGCAAAACCTCATAGCCGGCCGGCATGAGCAGCGCCTCAAGCAGTTTTAGATTTTTTGGCTCGTCATCTACGCATAATATCCTTGTCATTCAAGCATCCCCTGATCTCTTCGGCAAAAGTACGGGTATTGATCGGTTTGGCAATTATTTTACACCCGATCTCCTTTATTTTTGCGCTTATTTCCCGCGTGACCGACGCAGTAACAAACGCTACGGGTATGTTTTTGGTTTTTTCATTGGAGGACAATATTTTTACCGCTGCAATTCCGTTTATTCCCGGCAATTGATAATCCATCACGATCACATCGGGTTTTTCCTCCTGAGCCATAGCAATACCGCTTTCGGCGTCGGAGGCGGTAATAACCTCAAACCCGCCGGCTGTTAACAGATATTGTTCAAGTTTAAGGTTCCTGGAATCATCTTCAATAATTAGTATTTTCCTTTTAATCTCGTTCATATCTGATACGTCTGCGCCTCTTTGCCCGCCTTTTGTTTTACAGGCAGGGTGAACGAAAATACCGACCCCTTGCCCCTGCCTTCGGATTCAACACGGATTTTGCCGCCATGAAGTTCTACCAGGCTTTTTGCCATAGCTAACCCGAGGCCGGTTCCCTCAGAATTTTTGGTGTAGGGGTTTTCTAACTGGGAAAACTTCTTGAATAATTTTTTCTGGTCTTCACCGGTAATTCCAATGCCGGTATCCCATACGGAAACCTCTATTTGGCCGTCATCTTTTCCTGCGTGGATGCCGATTTGGCCGCCGTCCGGGGTAAATTTAGACGCGTTGGAAAGAAGATTGTAAACAATTTGCTTGACCTTGCGCTCGTCGGCCGTTATTTCGCCGATCTCGTCCGGTATTTCCGCGGAAAGCTTTATTTTATGCTTAAGGCATTTTTCCTTGATCA
>MGVM01000068.1:0-3533 GCA_001800495.1 Elusimicrobia bacterium RIFOXYB2_FULL_48_7 | reverse complement strand
AGCAAGCTCCATCTTACCCGATTCAATTTTGGAAATATCAAGAATGTCATTTATCAGGGACAGTAAATGCTGGCCGCTGGTGAGAATTTCGTTTATAAAATCTTTCTGTTTTTCGTTCAGCGCCCCGGCAGCCTGGTCGGCCAGCACTTCGGAAAAGCCGATAACTGAATTCAGCGGCGTGCGCAGCTCGTGGCTCATATTGGCAAGGAAATCTGATTTTGCGCGGCTGCCGGATTCGGCAAGCTCAAGGGCTCTTTTCATGTTTTCGGCCCGCTTAAGTTCGCTGATATCGCGGAAAACACACAGCACTCCTATTGGATTAGCTTTGGCATCTTTAACAAAAGATGTACTAAATGTAACAAGAAAGATACTTTTATCTTTCCTGATACAGGTTACTTCTCCAGACCATTTGCCGTTTTTTCCTGTCTCCCGGATAATCGTATTTACTTCTTCCGGGTCTGCAGTGAATCGGCTGACATGTAATTTGATTGTCTCTTCGCGGGAATAACCGAAAGCCTTAACCATAGATTCATTGGCGTAAATAACATTTCCTTCCAGGTCGCACAAAAGAATGCTGTCGTTAGCGCTATCCATGGCTTGCGAGAATATTTTTAACTTCTCCAGGGAAATCCTGCGTTCAGTGACATCCATTAGAGTCCCAAGTATTTTATGCGGCTTCCCGGAGCTGTCACTGACAATTTTCCCTGTGGCGCTGATCCAATGGATTGACCCGTCCGGCCAGCTGATCCTGCATTCAAAATCCAGCCTGCCGGTTTTCATTGCGCTGTCAAAAGCTGCCCGGACAGACAGGACATCTTCTATAACGATGTGCTCAAAGAATATTTTTGATCCCCATTCAGCCAGTTTTTCATTATAACCAAAAATTTGATCGTGCCTTAAATTCCTGATAGCGGTATCTTTTATCAGATCAAGTTCCCAAATCCCTATCTGGCTTGCATCTATGGCCAAATCCAGCCTTAATCTGGATGTTTTTTGTTCTTCATCAGCTTTTTTGTGCTCGGTGATGTCGCGCTCGGTGGCGGCGATACCAAATACTTTACCCTCATCGTCCAGCAGCTTCGTTACCGTCAGCCAGACTTCGAGCAGGCGCCCGTCCTTGGCCAGCCGCTGGGTTTCAAATGAATAGATCTTTTCGCCTGCTATCAGCCTTCTGACAAAATCCTTTTGCTCTGCCGCTTTACCGGAAGGGGCGAGCTGCCAGATAGTCATCTTTAGCGCCTCTTGCTCGCTATAGCCGTACATCCGTTCGGCTCCGCAGTTCCAGCCGGTAATCCGCCCCTCAAGATCATTGATTATAATCGCGTCATTCGACTCTTGCATCACGGCTACCCTGAGATTTGTTTCTTTAGCCATCTTTTTGCGTTCGGTTATATCGCGTTCTGAAGAGGCAAGAACAACTACTTTTCCGGCGTCGTCAACAATTTTTGTTACCGTAAGCCAAACATCGAGCAAACGCCCGTCCTTGGCCAGCCGCTGGGTCTCAAATGAATAGATATTCTCGCCCGCTGCCAGCCGGCGGGTAAACTCTTTTTGTTCTGCCTCTTTATTAGGGGGCGTTAAGCGCCAAATACTCATCTTTAGCGCCTCTTGCTCGCTATAGCCGTACATCCGCTGGGCGCCCCGGTTCCAGAGAGTGATCCTGCCTTCAAAATCATGGAGTATAATAGCATCATTAGAATCGCGCACCACCGTCACCATGCGGCTTGCGTTATTTGCGGAATGCCTGCATTTTTCTGCCTCTGCTTCCAGCGCCTTCAGGCGGGCTTGAAGCTGTTGGTATTCTTTATCTGGTATTTCAACCATTTTTTTAACCCCTGCGTCCTGCGCCTGCCTTTTTAAAATGAAATTTTCCGCAGATGCGCGTCCCTGAAAATATAAAATATTACAAAACTAATTACTGCCGCGAAAAAACACCAAACGGAGGTCAGGCACTTCAGGTAAAATATTGCCGAGGCAATAAACGACAACCCCATGATAATCCCGAGAATATACACTCTTTTGGTGCTTGAAACAAAAAGAGGCGCTATAGTGGCCGCCAGGTAAACAGATATGGTAACAGCTCCCAAATAGCTGAAAGCAGTATCCTCGTAAACAATGTGCATCCCGACGATTTTCGCATGAATACCATTCAGTAAAAGGCGGTAAAAATAATACAGCCCTACGCCTATGCCGGCCGCCAGCAGCCCGTATAAAATTCTTTTGCGGGTTTTATTCTTTTCAATCAATAAAACAGAAAGCGGTATAAGGATGGGCCATACGGACTGTGCCATTATTAAAAAAACGTGGGTTGAAACTGTTTCCAGCGCATGATGGGCCGGATTGCCTATAGTCAGCCATAAAATACCTTCCATAAACTGCTGGAAAGCAAAAAACACCGGAATACCCGCAAAAGCTATTTGGGCAGGCCTGCGAATTTTCCTTAACGTTTCAGTACCAACAAAAGTAAGCAAGACGCCTGCCGTAAAACTTGCACCCGCTGAAAAACACATAATGACCTCTCCTTTAATAATACTAGTATACCCGCAGGTGAAATAATAATCTGGTATTCTGGTATTCCGGGGACACAATACTTAATTAACCAAAATAATTAAGTATTGTGTCCCCGAAATTCAGGGCTTGGAAGCGTATAGGGTGCGCACTCCTTCATTATTTTCCCTTATGGGTCAAATCTGAAACAACAGCGCTTGAATCATTGGCGGCTTTCTTAACGCTTTTGGAAATGTCCTGCGCTATGCCGATAACGTTCTCTTTTGCTGCGGCGATTTTGTCCTTGGCCATTCCGGCCTTTTCAGACACCTCGTTCACAACTTTGTCAATACGTTCTCCGATGGTTTTCTTGTCATTCATGTTTTATTCACCTCCTTTAGAGTGCCCCATGCCATTTGCTGAATAGGATGCCTTCGGCCTAAAATTCCATCCCTTACAATTTTAGGGCTGGGAAAAATATGGGGTGCACCTCCTTTAGTTATTCCTGATATAGTCCACCAGGTACCTGAAAGATAATCAATTGTACCTGGGTACAATTGCCAGCCGCCCGGATTCACCCTATAATACAAGCACAAGACAATTATGCTGCAAGTGCAGGGAGGAAAGACAAAATGATTGAACTTCTGATTATTGTAATTCTTGTAATACTTGTTCTCAGATTGATTTAAACAATATACCATGCTTGAGATATATAATCTCACAAAAGTGTATTCTGGAAACAGAGGGCTGTACCCTATAAGCTTCCGGGCTGATAAGGGTGAAGCTATTGCTATTGTCGGGCATAACGGGGCAGGCAAGTCCACGCTGCTGAAAATGCTGGGCGGATGGATACTGCCCGATAGCGGGCGCGCCTTGATAGAAGGCACAAACATCTCTGACCGGTCAGCTCTCGCAAGAAAAACCGGTTTTATACCGGAAACACCAAACCTGTACGATAACTTCTCAGTTGAATATAACCTTAAGCTCTTTGCGCGCCTTTTCCGGGTTTCCTTAGAGCGCGTAGTCCTCGTAATGGAACAATTCGG
>MGVM01000067.1:3329-9520 GCA_001800495.1 Elusimicrobia bacterium RIFOXYB2_FULL_48_7 | reverse complement strand
GGAATTTCCGGTTACCAATACGCCATCGGGATGACGGCAGGGGCAACGGATACAACCGGCTGGACAACCTCCGGTGTAACCGGCCTGACTGCAATAAAAACAGGTTTAAGTTTAACCCTTGGCTCAACTTATTATTTCAGCGTGAAATCAGTAAACGGCGCGGGCTTGTTAAGCGCCACGGCAACAAACTCAAACGGCGTTGTGATAGTCAGCACCGCGGACACAACGGTTCCTATCATGGGTGCTGTCAGGGACGGCACGGGAACTGATATCAGCTACACCCAGACAAATAATTCTCTTTCCGCGAATTGGACCACAGCAACAGACCCTGAATCCGGCGTCATCGGGTACCAGTACGCCATAGGTACGAGTGCCGGGGGAACTGAAACAGTCAACTGGACAACGCTCACCGGCAATTACCTGTCAATAACAAGGAGCACGCTGACGCTTGTAACCGGCACAACATATTATTTCAGCGTTAAAGCGGTCAACGGCAACAACTTGATCAGCACGGCCGCCAATTCAAACGGGCAGTATGTGGTAGCCATAGACACCAGCGACGCCACGCCCCCTTCAGGTATTTCAGCTGTGCGCGATGGCACCGGCGCGGATATCAGCGTAACAGCAAACGCGGCGCATCTGGATGTTAACTGGGACCCCTCCGGGGACCCGCAAAGCGGAATAGCGCGCTATTGGTTTGCAATAGGCACAACATCAGGCGGTTCAGAGGTCCAGGGTTGGTCCAATAACGGCCAGCTGACCCTGATAAGCATGTCAATCACTCTAACAAGGGGCGTGACTTATTATGTCAGCGTAAAAGCCGAGAATGGCGTAGGAATGCAGAGTAGTACAACTACATCAAACGGGCTGTATGTTTTGCCTTTGGATAACACCCCGCCGGTAATTTCAGGCGTAGCGGCCCAAAGTGTAACCCAGACCGGCGCAACAATTGCCTGGACAACCGACGAGAATTCCACCACCCAGGTGGAATATGGAAGAACAACAAGTTACGGAACACTGACTATTGACGACGGCACATTTGCCGTTTCGCATAACGCAGCCCTTACCGGGTTAATCCCGGGAAGCTTGTATCATTACCGCGTGGTTAGTATTGACGTGTTTGGCAATGAAACTATTTCGCAGGATTATACCTTCAATACGCTGGCGGCAACAGGGCCGATACCGGAGACAGTCCACGCCTACCCGAATCCCTGCAGGGCCGTAAGCGCAGCTAACCCGGTGAAGTTCAGGATCAGCGGAGCCAGTGTCAGTGAAGCAGTCATTTACACGCTCAGCGGGCGGTTGATAAGAAAACTTGCCGGTAATTCTGCCGAGCTCAGCTGGGACGGTACCAACGCGGACGGTGAAAAAACCGGCCGGGGAATATATATCTATAAAATTACAAGCACCGCCGGCGATTCCGTAACCGGGAAACTCGCACTGACAAAATAATAGGGACTGTCCCCGGTTTTTGGGGACTGTCCCTATTATTTAAGGAGTCAACCGATGAAAAACTCTGAAAAATTCAAAAAATTAACCGGGGAAGCCAGCGTCTTTAGCCTGATTATTTTCGCGGCTTTTTTAATTCTGCCCATAAATGGGCAACTACAATTGTACGCCGCCGTCCACACCGCGGCAAGTTTGTCAAGAACGGACGTTCAGGCAGCAATAAACGCGGCGAGCAACGGTGATACAGTCATAATGCCCGCCGGCACTGCAACCTGGTCCACGGGCGTGAATATATCTAACAAGGGAATCCTGCTGCAGGGCGCAGGCATGGTCCAGACCGTGATCGTGGATAATACCGCCAATTCGTTTCCGCCGACAGCGACAAGCGAGCCGATAACCATAAGCAATAATACCACCAGTTTCTTAAGGATCACGGGTTTTACCATCGATGGGACCGGCCTCATAAACGGCGGCGTATACGGCGGGATAGCGTGTTTTGGCGACACCAGGTTTTTCAGGATTGACCATATAGAATTCAAGAACTGCTGCACTTCGGTTTACAATTGCGACGTAGACATGCAGGGTTTGATAGATCATTGTTCAAGTTATACCACTGACGGTGTTTTAAAGAACGCTATTGGCTCTATGTTCCCGTTTTTCAGGTTCTGGTATATAAATCCTGCGTACTTTCCGAATGCGCCGGCGAAATGGGAAAGGTGGTGGCAGAGGCCGCTGGCGCTCGGGACTTCAAACGCGTGTTATATCGAGGATTGCTATACCAATGTCGACGGCAGAGTTGCCACGAGCTCCGGGTTTCTGGTTTCATTTAACGGAGACAGGTATGTATACAGGTATAATACCATCTACGGCCCGGTTGACGGGCTGGAAAATTACTGGACCGGCTATTCGCCCAATAACAGGGGTTCCTCAAGCCTGGAGATATATAACAACAATTTTAATTTTGTAAGAGAGGGCAGTGGGTATTGCTACATGTGGAGGTTTGACAGCGGCGCCGGAATAGTTTATGACAACGCGTTTACCACCACCTCCTCCGGCTGGGAGTCATTTTTCTTTGAGAACAACAGGGCCTGGCAATCGCTTAATCCCTGCGGGATGGGCAGCAGTAAATGCGACGGTACTTCGCCTATAGACGGCAATAGGCCGCTTGATTCAGGCGCGCATACCGGCTCAAATGGCGCGGCTGTGCTTACATGCTCCGGCAAGAGTTGGACAACAAACCAGTGGGTGGGATACGCGGTTCGCAACCTTACGGACACCACAAGCTACGTCACCCCCTATTTCACGGCGTGCGCGGCAGGATTGATCACAGCCAATGATGCCGCTACCCTGACGATCGGCGGCGGGCTTTCCCAGGGCACGAGGAATAACTTCAACACCGGGGATAACTTCATAATCACCGACGGTTATCCCTGCCTGGACCAGCTTGGAAGGGGCCCGGGGCCCATGGGCAACCAGTCCGACCAGCCGGTTTATGAGTGGAACAACACTCAAAACGGCGTCGTGAAACATCTGCATGCGAGGGCTGTGGCATCTGAGAAGCATGTCAAGTTAAACAGGGACTACTATAATTGTACAAACCAGGCAGATGCCGTGTCAAAAGGAATGACTTATACGCCTTACTCATATCCGCATCCCCTGCAGTTTTTAGGTGTTACTGCCGATGTAAGTTCGCCGACAGCGCCTGCCGCAGTCCGTGACGGCACGGGAAATTCGGACGTTGGTTTCACCTATTCAACATTCACTCTTTCGGCTAATTGGGACGCCTGCTCGGACACTGAGTCAGGCATTTCCGGCTACCTGTATGCCATCGGCACCTCGCCGGGGGGAGTCAATACACTCGGGTGGGGATTCGTTACCGGCGCGTATATAACAAAAAACGGGTTGCAGCTTACCGTTGGCGCGACTTATTATTTCACGGTTAAAGCGGCCAACGGCCAGGGGCTGGTGAGCGAATCCGCAACAAATTCCAACGGGCAGTATGTTGTAGTAGTAGACACAAGCGATACAACACCTCCCCCAAATATAACACAGGTACGGGACGGAACGGGCGCGGATGTAGCCGCTACTTCGCTTACTACGCAGCTTAGCGCAAACTGGGATGCGGTAATTGACCCGGAGAGCGGGATAGCAAGATATTGGTACGCCATAGGCACCCAAACGAGCGGGGCTGGTGCCTCGGACACAAGAACCTGGACAGACAACGGGCAATTAATATTCATTACTGCAACAGGGTTGACACTCTCGCAAAATGCCACCTATTATGTAAGCGTGAAAGCCGAAAACGGAGCCGGTTTGCAGAGCTCAACAACCACCTCCAACGGGCAATACGTGGCAGTGATATCAACAAGTGATGTCATCCCGCCGGTTATACCCCCGACAGTAAAGTTAATAAACACAGATTTACACGCCTACCCGAATCCATGCAGGGCCGTAAGCGCAGCTAACCCGGTGAAATTCAGGATCAGCGGAGCCAGTGTCAGTGAAGTGGGCATTTACACACTGAGCGGGCGGCTGATATGGCGGCTTACCGGTAATTCCGCCGAGCTCAGCTGGGACGGTAAAAACGCCGCCGGTGAAAAAACCGGAAGAGGAATTTATATTTATAAAATTACCAGCAGCGCCGGTGATTCCGTAACCGGCAAACTTGCTCTCAAATGAAAATACGCCCTGCCCGCTTTCTGGTTTTGTTGTGTAGTGTTTCATGTTCGTTCCTTGCCTGTGCCGGTGCTGACACCCACACCGCGGTAACCCTTTCCACGGCCGATGTCCAGGCTGCAATAAACGCTTCAAGCGACGGCGATACGGTTCAGCTTCCTTCAGGCACAGGGATCTGGTCCGGGGCAATAAGGATGAACAACAAGGGTATCACCGTCCGGGGCGCGGGCATGGACCAGACCGTGATAATCAATAACCTGGGGCCGGCGTTTCCGTCATTCCCGCTGTATATCTATGGCGGCACCGGCAAATCGTTCCGCATATGCCACCTTACTTTTTCCGGTTACGACGGGGTGAATTATTCAAGCGCGAGTTTCTTCATAGATATCAGGGGTTCCTGGCAGAATTTCCGCATTGACCACTGCAAGTTCATAGGCCACCAGAATGCCGCTATCGATATAAGCTACACCGACCCGACAGGGCTCATAGACCACTGCACTTTCTACAATTCCATCCGGTGGATGGGCCATCCCACGGGGTCGATTACAGGCGTCATGTACGTAGGAAGCGGAAATAGTTTCGGCAGCCCTCTGTCGCTGGGGACTTCAAACGCTGTGTGCGTTGAGGACAATTATTTCTTCTGCAGCACAACTTCAGTCGCGCAGTGCAACAACATCCCGGCCGTGGCCGGGGGCAACGGCATGCGCACCATCATAAGGTACAACCTTTTCGAGCACGAGGAGAACGAGCTTAAACCCGTGGGAGGGGCCGGGACAACAAGAGGTTGTATAAGCAATGAGGTTTACAATAACACCTACAGGAACCTGCTGGCGAACAACCTGGTCCAGAATATAGATTTTGACGGCGGGGCGGGGGTTGTTTTCAACAACACGATCGCGGGCGGTTATGCACGCCCGCAGATAGCCGTATCCGATATACGTTCCTGCAGTTCCGTGGGTGTATGGGGGAAATGCGACGGCACCAGCCCCTATGATGGCAACCTCCCGTGGAATGATGACTGGGCCAATTACACCGGAGCGCATACCGGCAGCGACGGGGCGTCCGTTTTAACCTGCTCCGGGAAAACATGGATACCTACCCAGCTTGCCGGCCTTGCTGTGTGGAACATCACGGACAACAGCCGCGGGCTGATAACAGCAAATACCGCCAATACAATTACCGCAACCCTGGCATCCGGCGCAAGGAACAACTGGAACGCCGGCGATACCTTCAAGGTCACCAACGGTTATCCCTGCCTTGACCAGATAGGCCGCGGGCCGACATCTGAACTGGTGAACGGCACGACAGTCCAGAAGTCCGAACCGGTATACCTGTGGAACAACACAATAAACGGCTCGCCAGGTGTGATGCAGGTTTATACCTGTATGGTTGCTACAACCCACATTCACGTTGACAGGGACTTTTATAACAATACGCAAAGGCCGGGATACGTGCCGTTTACCTATCCGCACCCTCTTGTTCTTGAGGATATTGTTGACACAAGTTCTCCATCCGCTCCTTCTGTAGTTTATGACAGCACCGGCACGGATATTTCGTTCACTTTTTCGACAACCACGCTTGCTGCCAACTGGGCCCCGGGCACGGATGCTGAATCGGGGATCCCGGGTTACCGGTACGCCATAAGCTCAGTGTCCGCCGGCGGCACGGAATTTGTCGGGTGGACTGTAAACGGCGGGCAGTCGGTTATCAGGGCCGGGCTCGTACTTTCAGCAGGCACGACATATTATTTCACCGTGAAATCAGTCAATGGCGCCGGGCTTATCAGCGAAACGGCAGCGAACTCAAACGGGCAGTACGTGGCGCCTGACAATACTTTGCCGTCAGCCCCGGCCACAGTGCGCGACGGCCCTACTGCCGGCGCGGATATATCGGTGACAACGTCTACGGTGGAACTCAGCGCGAACTGGACGGCGGGCGTGGACGCGGAATCCGGGATTTCAGGATATAAGTATGCCATAGGTACCACTGCGGGAGGCACAAACACAGCGGGATGGACAATGCTGTCGAACATTCAAACTGTAATGCGTTCAGGGCTCTCGCTCGCG
>MGVM01000067.1:0-3320 GCA_001800495.1 Elusimicrobia bacterium RIFOXYB2_FULL_48_7 | reverse complement strand
ACATACTATTTCACCGTGAAATCAGTAAACGGCGCCGGGTTTGAAAGCTTCGGCGCTACGAATTCAAACGGCGTGCTTGTTGTAAGCACAGCCGATGCCACTGCCCCGGTAATGTCCGGCGTCAGGGACGGCACAGGCGCTGATATATCCTATACCATGGCCAGCGACCGGCTTTCAGCCAACTGGGACTCTGGCATTGACGCGGAAAGCGGCATATCCGGTTATCAATACGCCATAGGCACGAGCGCTGGGGGGACGCAGACACTCGCCTGGACAACGCTGGCAGGAAATTTTCTGGCTGTTACCAAAACCAGCCTCGCGCTTGTTACCGGGACGACGTATTATTTCAGCGTGCGGGCGATAAACGGCAACAACATGACGGGTACCGCGGTTAACACCAACGGGCAGTACGCGGTTTCCATAGACACAGGCGATAAGACACCGCCGTCAAACATAACCGCTGTCAGGGACGGAGCCGCAGCGGACATATCTTTCACGGCATCGCTGACATCGCTTGCGGCCAACTGGGATGCAAGCAGCGATCCTGAATCCGGAATAGCGCGGTACTGGTACGCCATAGGCACAACGCCCGGCGGCGCGGAAGCCCAAACCTGGACGGACAACGGCCAGATGACGGCTATCAGCCTGTCGAATTTCAACCTTACGCCCAACCTTACCTATTATGTAAGCGTGAAGGCGGAGAACAACCTGGGGTTACAAAGCTCGACAACAACGTCAGACGGGCAGGCGGTTTACCCGCCCGATACATCCAGCCCGTCGGTTTCGGGAATAGCAGTGCAGAACATAACGGCAGGCGGCGCGACAATTATATGGACGACGGACGAGGAAGCAACCACGCTTGTTGAATACGGCAGGACAACCGGCTATGGTAAACAGACCATAGAAGATACGTCGCTTATGCTCAGCCACAGTGCGGCGCTTACGGGATTATTAGCCTCCAGCGTGTACCATTACCGGGTAATAAGCCGGGATGCCGTCGGAAATGAAACAACCGGCGCCGACGGCACATTCACCACACTGCCTGCGGCCGGGCAGTCGGGCGGGATTGTCAGCGCGTACCCGAATCCGTGCAGGGCCATAGGCGCGGGGAACCCCGTGAAATTCTCGGCCGGCGGGGCAGCGGTCAGCGAGGTGGGTATATACAGCGTGAGCGGGCGGCTTGTTAGAAAGATCACGCATGTTCCCGCAGATACACAGGTCACCTGGGATGGCACCAACGCCGATGGCGAAAAAACCGGCCGGGGAATCTATATCTATAGAATTACAAGCACCGCCGGCGATTCCATAACCGGCAAGCTAGCACTTACGAAGTAAGTGGCAGCGCAGTCCTCGCGAAATAATAGGGACGGTTCCTATTATTTATCTTAACCAATAATGAAGGGGAAATAATAGGAACCGTCCCAATTATTTAAAGGCGCCAATAAATTGGCAACTACAAAAATTCTTTTAAATTTTGGAGAAAAAATGCCCAGATCAATCAAGCTATTTTTGTTTGCAACTCTTTTAATTCTGCCCGTAAACGGGCAACTGCAATTACACGCCGACATCCACGTATCCACTTCCTGTGACCCGGGCGCGGTGCAGGCCGCCATCAACCTGGCGGTCGACGGCGACACGGTGCAGATTCCTGTCGGCGTCAGCACCTGGACAACCGGAATCACCATCGCCAACAAAGCGATAACCCTTAAAGGTATGGGTTCGCACCAAACGATCATAGTTGACAATACTCCCACGTTTCCTCCTTATTTTCCGGCGCCTCCAAATCCCATTAAAATAACCGGCTCGGCCGGCCCCTGGCGCATTACAGGGCTCGGTATGATGAGCATTTCCACTGAGATCATAAGCACGTGCATCACGATCGAGAGCACGAGCAAGATCTGGAGAATAGACCACTGCCGGTTTGACGATTTCGGGGCGGATGCCATAGACTTATACGGCCAGCGCCATACTTACGGGCTGATAGACCACTGCACTTTTTTCCTGAGCGCGGATGTCGCCCATACCGGCACCCCGATGATAATGCTTGGCAGCGACAGCAGCGGTTCCTGGAACAGGCCGCTGACCATCGGTACTTCGGAGGCGGTTTATATTGAAGACAGTGTTTTTGAAATGAGGTATGACGGCAACCCGAACGTGGTCGCGGTCCATGGCGGCAACGGCGGCCGCTGGGTGTTTCGCCACAACAAGAACAACATGGTGCTTGAAGGGTGGGGTTCTTCCACCAACCTTTACCGGGGAATACTGCAGTACGAGATCTATGACAATGTTTTCGGCGGGCAGAAAGGCGCGGGCGGCTATCCTATAGCTTTCAAGGGCGGCACCTGCGTGATTTTCAATAACAATACCGACAACGTAGCGTTCGGGACAACCCCGCGTTTTTATTTCGCCGATTACAGGACCACTTCCCACCGGCAGGTGCTGCTTGACGATAATACTTATACTTACAGCAGGGCGAACGGCTTGAGCTGGGTTGACGGCAACCTGCCTTATGATGCCACATGCACAGGGATTCATACAGGCGGCAATGATGCCAATATCCTTGTGTGCGCCGGAAAGAACTGGACGCCAAACCAGTGGGTGGGCTACGCGGTCAGGAATTCCAGCGACCCGGGCGCCGCCGGTTTCATTGTTTCCAATACTTCAAATACCATCACCACGTCTTATGTCCTGAACATCAGCACGACAGGTTATACCTCCTGCGTCCAGGGCGATGAGAACAAAGTGGTCAGTATCACGGGCCTCGGGCTCGTGGGAGATTTGCAGAGCTGGGTCAGCAGGAGAACCGGCTCGAGCCAGACAACTTATACAAAGATCTGCTGGTTCGTGGAAACGTCAAGCGCTATTCCGGCCTCCGGCGCGGCAACCATATCGGGAGGCACGGGCGCAGGGAATTATTCATCAACCGCCTACATGGGCTGGGGCGCGAAAAACCACTGGGACACCGGCGACGGCTTTGTGATAACCAACGGCTATCCTTCCCTTGACCAGCCCGGAAGGGCCTGTCCGTGGTCAACTCTTTCAGTCACGGGCACCCAGCCGCTTGAGCCGTGCTATGAATGGAACAATACTTTCAACGGTTCGGTTAACATGGATATTGAAATGAAATCAGAGGGGTCCGACATTCCGTTTTTAGCCGACCACATTGTTTTAGGAAGGGATTATTATAAGGATACGCCGAAACCCGGATACACTCCTTACACGTATCCGCATCCCCTGCAGTATGCCCTTGGCGACACGGTTGATGCCAGCTCGCCGAGCGCACCCGCGACGGTGAACGACGGGGACGGTTCCGGGATGTC
>MGVM01000066.1:10658-11189 GCA_001800495.1 Elusimicrobia bacterium RIFOXYB2_FULL_48_7 | reverse complement strand
CGGCGCGGCGCCCGTGGAAACAGCAAAGCTGAACGTCCCGGAAGACCTCACGAGGTATTTCCAGGTTTCATTGTCCGTGGCGGCGCCGTGCCCGCCGAAAATATACGGCGTGTCGCCCTGGAAAATAAACCCTGAGGGCTGGTACCTGGCGGAAGGCGAGGTTTCATGGCCCGCGGCAGCCCAGTCGTTTGACTCCGGGTTGTAAAGCCGCGTGGAATTCTCAAAACCGGCAATATACCCGCCGAAAAGAATGCACCTTTCAAGCCTCGGGATATATTCAAAGAACGGGCCCGATAAAGCGGTCGGTTTGTCCAGCGATACCTGCGGGATATTCTGCCAGGCCCCTCCGGGAGACTGCAGGGGATACACCCAGAGGTCGCCGGTAATGCCGCCGGATATATTGACATTGCCGCAGGTGAGGATAATATTGTTATTCTTTGAATCAAAACACATGCCGTGCAGGTACCTGGCGGAGGGCACCGGGCCGGCCGGGGAAAGCTGGGACCAGGAATCCGCGGCAACGTCATAAAC
>MGVM01000066.1:0-10558 GCA_001800495.1 Elusimicrobia bacterium RIFOXYB2_FULL_48_7 | reverse complement strand
ACAGGTCCTGGAGCGCATTGTTGCCGGTATCAGCGCCGCCGAACAGCACGGCGCTTGAAAGCACCAGGTCGTAAGCCATGGAAGCAGCATATCTCTCCGGGGGCGGGTTCATGGGGTCAATGTTCACCCAATTGTGCAGGATCTCAAGTTTGGCCGCGGCGCCGGCGCCGTTGACAGCAATCCCGTCAAAAGAGAATTGCAGGAAATCAGTATCCGTGGTATATGTTTTTGTGCTCATGGCGTTTAAGCCGGAGCTGAAAACCAGTAAAACCGGAATGAATTTAAAAATATGTTTGAGCATAATTAAAATAGATGTCATACCCGCTTTCGCGGATATGACAAGTGCGTTTATCACTTCTTCGGGAGTAAAACGGTAAACTCCGTGCCGCTGCCCGGCACCCCGTCAGATTCCACCCGGATCTTCCCTTTATGCGCTTCGACGATCAGCCTGGTTATTGTCAATCCCAGCCCGGTGCCCTCCGCCGTGCGGGTTGTGGAACCGTCCACCTGATAGAACCTTTCAAATATCTGTTCCTGTTCAGCCTTCGGGATCCCGATACCGCTGTCTTTTACCTTTATCAGTATTTTTTTGTCTTCATCTGAAACCGAAAGCTCCACTGTGCCGTTTTCAGGAGTGAACTTATAGGCGTTTGTAAGGAGGTTTGAAACAACCTGTTTTATCCTGCCGGCGTCCGCCCTTATCAAGGGAAGGTTTTCAGGTATATCCATCAGGAACCGGATATTTTTCGTTTTGAACCTGTTCTGGAATTCATCCCGCAGTTCGTTTATAAGCCCTCCGGGCGCCGTGTCCTGGAAATTATACGCCATGGTGCCCGAACCCATTTTTGAAAAATCAAGCAGATCCTGCACCAGCCGGTCCAGCCGGTCCGAATTGCGCGCCATTATGCCCATAAGCGTCTTTTCCGTGTCCTTGTCGACGGAATTCTGCATGAGCTCTATGGCACCCTTGATGGACATCAGGGGAGTGCGCAATTCGTGGCTTACGTTGCCCAGAAACTCAGTTTTTAATTTATCCAGTTCCACGGATTTCCTCTGCGCCACCAGCTGGATGAGAATCGTGACAATGTAGGAAGCGAAAAGCTCCATGGTGTTCAGTTCCAACTCCGTGAACTTGTACGGGAATGTGTTCAGCCGGTTAAAATTCATAGTCCCGACTATTTTACCCTGGTTTTTCAGGGGAATAATCATGGAAGAGAATATCTCGCTCCTGGCTTTAATATCCCTGAACTTTTCGTATTGTTTGAGCCCGTTATGCAGGATTGCCGGCACGCCTTCCTTGAATAACTGCCCCGCTATCCGCTCCCCCACGGGGATAAACCTGTCTATTTTCTTTTTTAATCCCAGCGACACGACGACTTCCAATACACGCTCCTTTTCCTTCAGCAGCATAATGGAACCGCTGCTGGCATTGATGGTTTCCAGGGATTTATTCAGTATCATTTCCAGCAGTTTATCCGGATCCGCGGTTTCTTTTTCCTTCTGGAACACTTCAAACAGGGACATGCATTGTTTCATTGAAACCGCTTCCAGGTGGTCTTTCACACCGGAAAGGCATTTTTCGATTATAAAGAGGATCTCGTCGTTATTGAAGGGCTTTGTGACATAATCACAGGCGCCAAGCTTGATCGCTTTTACCGCGTCTTCAATATTCCCGTAACCGGTTATCAATATGACCGGCAGAGCCATATAGGTGGCCTTAATCTCTTTTAACAAAACAAACCCGTTCATCCGGGGCATCTGGATATCTGAAATTACCAGGCCGAAGGAGCCGCTGTTGAGTTTTTCGACCGCTTCAACGCCGTCTTTGGCATCATCAACTTCGTACTTCTTTTCCAGAAGTTTAGCCAGCATTTTCCTGACGTTAATTTCATCGTCTACAATAAGTATTTTGTTCGCCATTCTGTTTTCTCCCTGTTTTTGGTTTTACAGCGCGCCTTGCGGCCGCCCGCAAGGCAGGGTTATCTTGAAAATCGTCCCGGCGCCCGGCCTGCTGTCAACTGTAATAAAGCCGTTGTGCTGTTTTATAATGCCATAAACAACCGAAAGGCCCAGCCCGGTTCCCTTGCCCGGTTCCTTCGTGGTGAAAAACGGCTCAAACAAATGTTTTTTTACCTCATCGCCCATGCCTTCCCCGTTATCGGCAACTGTTATTTCCACAAATTCATTATTCCCCTGCTTATCCGCCGGCAGGCTGGTTTTTATTGTCAGCCTGCCTGCGCCCGCATCCCTGGCGTTCATTGCCAGATTGACAATAACCTGCAGCAGCTGGTTTTTGTCAAAATTCACTTCAGGCAGGTTTTTTCCAAGGTCGAAAACCAGTTCAATACCGGTTCCCAGGACATTGATAAGTATTTTTTCAAACGCGGCCAGTATTTCATTGACATTAAGCGGCTGGAGGACTGCGGGTTGTTTCCTGCTGAAAGCCAGCAGCTGGCCGGCCAAACAAGCCGCGCTTTTTGTCACGCTGATAATTTCCTCCAGGTCCCGGCTGTTCATGTCCGAAGGGCTGAGGTTTTTCCGGATTATCCCGGAGTAGCCCATTATCGCTGCCAGGTAATTATTGAAATCGTGAGCTATGCTGCCTGCCAGCCGGCCCAGGACATCCATTTTCTGCGACTGCATTAACTGCTGTTCAAGGGCTGAATATTTTTCCTGGGCTGCTCTCTTTTCCGTTATGTCCTCGCCGATTCCCAAAGCGCCGGCCAATTTACCATTCCTGCCGGTCCTGGGCGCCACGGTGAGGCTGACCCAAACAGGGCTGCCATTCCTGCGCTTCTGCTGTATTTCAACTGTCAGGGTCTTCCCGGCGGCGACGCTGTTCCTGAGCAGCAAAACTTTTTCCCTTGTCTCCGGGGTATCGGAATACAAAGCGTCCACTTTCGAGCCGATGATCTCGGAGGGCGTAAAACCGAAAATATTCTCCGCGCCCCTGTTCCAGAACGTTATTCTGTGCCGGAGGTCGGTGGCAATAATGGACACGCCCAGCGAGCTGTTCAGGATATTTTCAAGCAGGTTATCGGCAGTTTGTTTTTTCATAACAGTTTTGTCAGTGTTTCCAGCAGAACGTTTATTTCAAACGGCTTATTTATGTACCGCGCGCCCTTTTCCAGGATCCTGCTCTCTGTCTCAATGCTTCCATAACCCGTTGCTATGATTACTTTAGCCCCGGGCTCGACTTTTTTAATTTCCTCCAGCACTGCCAGGCCGTCAAGCCCCGGCATTTTTATATCCGATATGACTGCGTCGATTTTTTCACCGGTATATTTCATAATTCCTTCAATCCCGTCGGCCGCGGTGATTACTGAGTATCCCTCGCCCTGCAGGGCGAAACTCAGCATATCCCTTATACCTTGCTCATCGTCAATAACCAGTATTTTCTTTGTAACGCTCATTTCAATTCTCTCCCGGCCGGAAGTTTTATTTTAAAGGTTGCCCCTTTATTCAGCTCGCTTTCCACTGTTCTCTTTATCATTTTCCTTACCTTCCCTTTATGTTATTTTCGTTTATCGGTATTGTAAAAATGAACCTGCTGCCCCGGCCAAGGCCTTCTGATTCAACCCAGATTCTTCCTTTATGCAGTTCAATGACTTTTTTGCAGATAGGGAGCCCTAAACCAACGCCGCCTTCTTCTCTTATCAAGGACTGGTCGACACGATAGAACCTGTCAAATACTTTTTCCAGGTTTTCCGCCGCGATTCCCTTGCCATTATCTTCTACTGTAAACTTGATTTCACTTCCGGCCCCTGCGGGTATTCTTTCGTACCAGACCGCTATTCTTCCGGACTCCTGCGTATATTTTATGGAGTTTGATAATAAATTTGTAAGGACCCGCACAATCTGTTCGGAGTCACAATCGGCTGTTAAGCCAGCATCCTGGTATTGCCGGCCTTCCAGGGAAACCTGTTGTTTAATTTCTATTCTCCTCTTTTCAGCTAATAACAATATTCCTTTTACTGCGTCATCCACAAGCTTAATAACTGAAACACCTTGTTTCTTTAATTCCCAAAAACCTGTTTCCATCTTTGCAAAATCCAAAAGATTATTTACCAGGCCCCTTATTCTTTCTGTCTGCCTTTTGATTATTTCCAATAGTTTTACATTCTGGGCGGAGTAGGGCAGATAATCAAGTTTTTCTTCATTATCTACTCCCTCATCGTCCATAAGCAGCTCAATAGCGCCTGAAATTGATGTAAGCGGTGTCCTGAACTCATGGGAAATTGCCGTAAGAAATTCATCTTTTAACCTGTCAAATTCCTTCAAGCTCACAAGCTGTGATTTAAGCTGTTTGACCGCTGACACTTTATTTATTAAAAAAAGCAATTCATCAATATTAAATGGCTTATTAATATAGTCAAAAGCGCCTTTCCTCAAACTTTCGATGGCAGTTTCCATGGTTCCATAACCGGTAGCCATAATTACTTCCACTTCAGGCTTGATTTCCTTTATTTTTCCAAGGACCGTAATACCATCCATTTCAGGCATTTTTATGTCTGAAATGACAACATCAACTTCTTCTTTTGTAACTTTTTCAGTACCCTCTTTTCCGTTTTTAGCAGTCAGGACTATATATCCTTCCTGCCCCAAAGCAAAAGAAAGCATATCCCGCAGGCCCTGTTCATCATCAATTATTAATATTTTTAATTTCTTTTCCATCATTCGCTTTCCCTGCCGGTAATCTCTTCTATTATTTTTAATATTTCGTCTATTTCAACAGGTTTATAAATGCAGGTATACGCGCCTAGTTTCTTTGCTTCTTCTTCAAATATATGTTTTGGGTCAGAACTGCTGCTGAAAATAACAACAGGTTGATTCGGCCTGAGTTGTTTAATAACTTTAAGGGCCTCAGGCCCCCTCATCCTTGGCATATGAACATCAAGAAACACAATGTCGAATGATTCTTTTTTTACCATTTCTACTCCTTCTAATCCATCAATAGCAGTAAAAACCTGATAGCCAAGCGGTTCAAGCAGAAATTTAAATAAGTCCCTTATTCCCTGTTCATCATCTACCATTAAGATTCTTGCTTTCTTTTCCATATTATTATTCCAGAGGCAGTTTAACTACGAATTTTGTCCCGGGCAGGGATCCCGATCCCCCCTTAAAGGACAAATCGGGGTCCCCGGGCAGGGATCCCGACGACCCCTTAAAGGACAGGTCGGGGCCCACAGGCAGTTTGCTTTCCACTTCTATGGTTCCTTTATGTTTCTGAACTATTTCATAAACCAGCGATAAACCCAAGCCGGTACCCTTACCCACTTCTTTTGTTGTAAAAAACGGTTCAAACAAATGCTTTCTTACTTCCTCCGGTATCCCGGAACCGGTATCAGAAACTGAGATTTCAATAAACCCGTCATGACACTTCGTTGTTATCGTTATCTGGCCGTCTGACGCACTTTCTAGAATTGCATCTATCGCATTATTACATAGATTTATTATCACCTGCTGAATTTGATTACTATTTGCAGTAATATTGGGCAATTTATCATCAAAATTTCTAATTAACCCAATATTTCTCATTTTTGCTTTGGTTTCCACAAGCGACAACGCGCCATCAATTGCCACATTTAAATCTATCGGTTCCATTGATGATTTACTTGTCCTTGAAAAGGTCAACAGGTCATTAACCAACTTTTTACACCGCAGGGCTTCCCGCTCTATGGACCGCAGGGGCATACAATTTGCATCGCTTTCCAACAATCTTTTTGTTAAAACCTGTGAAAAACCCAATATCACGGCAATCGGGTTATTTATTTCGTGCGCTACACCGCCAGCCAACTGGCCTATTGCCGCCATTTTTTCTGATTGCATAGCCACATTTTGAGCTGTTTTTAATTCGTTATTTGTTCTTTCAAGTTTTTCATATACGTTATCAATTTCCGTTTCCAATGATTTTCTTAAAGTCATATCCTGAAGAAAAAACATTGCACCTGTTATTTTATTATCCCCGTCTTTTACAGGCCCGCCGGCTATATTCAATATTACGTTTGGCTCTTTTATGCTTACTTCATATATAACTACTTCCTTATTTTCATTCAAAACTGAATTCAACGGAGCCTTGATTTGCAGTTTATCATTTGATGTAATATTAAAAACCATTTCCGGCTGGAGGCCAATCAATTTTTTTACGGCATTATCAATTGAAACAACTTCGCCTTTATTATTAAAAACTATCTTGCCCCCACCTATTGTTTCCAGCGCGCCGGCTTCCTTAATAAAGTTTTTTAACTTAGGAAACACCTCTTCATCAATTATTCTCTTCATCTGGGAAGGGGTAACAGTATAAGGGGTCAAACCGTATTTTTCCAGGCCCATATCAACCAGCGCTTTGGCGAACATAGGCGCGATAACGGCAATTTTCGATATGACGCTGTTATATAAATCTTTTCCCATAAGCCCCTTTTATTTCTTTAAAGAAAACAACTCCGGATTTTTATCTTTATATTCTTTTATATAGGCATCAACTTTGCCCGGATGGCCCATAATAAAACGACAATAGGGGTCTCCCTTTGCCCGGCACAATATTTCTTTTCCCGCCAATTCCACCCCAAAACTGTTTTCACACCAGCCGGAAGAATACCCGGAATTCATATGGCAAACGCAGCTATTGGATTTCTTTTTCATTGCCAGCCAGGAATCCGCTTCGAAAGACTGCGGGTGGTCATAAATAAGATAGTAATTTTCATCAGGCGACGGCTTGCTTTCCTTTAATATATCTACAAAAGCCCAGCCGGTATAAGAAAAATGCACCGGCCCGGAAGAAAGCTTTGCTATAGGGTCGGTTACATTCATAGCTTTATGAAAAGCTGCCGCATCGGCTTTTCCCAGCGCGCGGGCGATATCGTAAAGAATGCTGCCGGCAGCTTTATTTGCGTCATTTTCATCTAAACCCGGATAAAGGGTCTTTATAAACTCCATAAATTGGACCGACATCGATGAGGCTCTTACAAGGATGTATCGTTCGTCACCGATAATAATAGTTCCCTTTGAAGGGTCCTCCTTCCTGTTTTTAAAATAGTTTGCCACATACTCCTGCGCTTTTTCAAAAAGAGGCGCCATTTCCGCCGGTACTTTAACTGTAGTAATTGCCATTTTCTCCTCCTGTTTAATCCCTATGAATTTTCAGTTACTCCTGAAGTTTCGTAAAAATACTTTTCCTTAAATAAGCAGCACTATTTCAGAAATTGCCCTTTTGTTTAACTTCCTTTGATTTTCCTAAAACCCTTTCTATTACTTCAAGAATTTCTTCAATGGTGCTGGGCTTATAAATGCACTCAAACGCGCCTAATTCTTTGGCTCTCCTTTCAAAAGCATGGTTAGCGTCCGAACTACTGCTGAAAATAACTATAGGTATATCCGGTTTCATTTGTTTTATGATTCTTAATGCTTCCGGCCCTTTCATCCTTGGCATGTGAACATCGAGGAATATTAAGCTAAAATCCTCCTTCTTTACAATTTCAACACCATCTCTACCGTCGTTTGCTACAGTAACATGGTACCCTTCAGTTTCAAGCAAGAATCGAAACAATTCCTGAATACCTTTTTCATCATCAATCACCAAAATATTTTTACCCGACACATTCATTTCGATTCTCCGCTGATAGGCAGCCCCAAAATTAATTTGTAAGAATTTTGGGACTTCACTCCAAGTTCAGCCTTATCCTAAAAGTTGTACCTTCATTTAACTCACTTTCAACTTCAACAGTACCATTATGTTTCTTGATTATCTCATAAACCAATGAAAGCCCCAAACCTGTTCCCTTGCCTACTTCTTTTGTTGTAAAAAACGGTTCAAACAAATGCCTTCTTACTTCCTCCGGTATCCCGGAACCTGTATCGCTGATCGTTATTTCCACTTCTCTTTCCAGTTTCTTTGTTTTTACCGCTATTTTACCACCGTCAGGCATGGCGTCAATCGCGTTGTTGCACAAATTTATTATCACCTGCTGGACCTGGTTGCTGTTGGCGGTAAACTTCGGAAGATTCTCTTCAAAGCTCCTTACAATTTCAATATTTTGTGTTTTAGTCCTGGCTTCTACAAGCGACAAAGCGCTTCTGATTGCTGAATTCAAATCTATTGAGGCCATGACTGATTTATCTGACCTGGAAAAGGTAAGTAAATCACCAACCAGGTTCTTGCATCTTATTGCTTCCCGCTCAATGGACTTTAGCGGCACATATAAATTGTCGCCTTCTTTTACATTCCTTGCAATAACCTGAGCGAACCCTAAAATAACCCCCAACGGGTTGTTTATCTCGTGAGCCACCCCGCCCGCCAGTTGGCCCACCGCCGCCATTTTTTCTGATTGAACAACCTGTGATTGAAGGGTTTTTATCTCTCTTAAATCCCTCAAGACACAAACAATACCCATAATATTATTCTGATATTTTATAATTGCGGCATTCAGCGAAACAGGGATTTTATTATTCCTCTCTTTGGTATAGATTTCTAACTCATAATTCCTTATAAATCCATTTCTTTTCACATTCCTCATAAACAGCTGTTTTTCTTCTTCAATAAATATCAGCTCCAGCGTGCCCCGCAGGGTTTCCTCTCTGCTATAACCGGTCAACTCCAGAAACATCGGATTAGCAGTGGTTATTTTTTCTTCATGGTTTATTACAATCAGAGGGTCGCTTACGCTTTCCAGGGTTTCTTCCAGCTTCATTATTTTGGTGATATCCTTTGAAATGTGGACAAATTCAAATATTTCACCTTCCTCATCTTTGACCGGATGAACCGTTATCTCTACATAAACGGGATTGTTTTTATCGTCATAATGAGTATGAATGACCGATATCTTTTCGCCGCTGGCTAACACCTCCGCCAGCGGGCAAGGGTCTGAAAGCCCAGCGCATTGTTTACTAACATTATGCGTCGCATGATAACAGTAATCGCCTATTATAGCCCCGCCGTACAATTCTTTTTCCATTTTATTCGCTTCTAAAATTCTAAAATTCCTGTCAATCAGGAGGATACCTTCATCCATGCCGTCAATTATTTTTTCTCTCGTTATCAGCGCATCATGAATCTGCCTGGTTTTTTCCCAGCTGAACATACTAAGCATGCCTATTATCCCCCAGGTAGAAAGCCCGGCGCATAAAGCGCGGAACACCTGGACGGGAATTTTTACAACTGATAAAAATGAATCATTATTGATTACTCCGGAAAGCAGTATACTGCCCTTATTTACCACCAATCCGCCAAAAATACCATACAGGAAAAATGCCAGGCCCGCTGCTATAAAATACTTCTTAATTTTAGAAGGTTTCAACAGTTCCTTTTCACATTTGCAATAACGGAAAAATCCAAAACCTATCATAAGGCCGCCGGGGAAAGCCAGCAGATACCTGGCTAGAGTACTGCCCGTTGTCCAAAAATCCGATGAAACAAAACTTAAAACAACAATCAGCAATACGATAATAAAAGTAAAATACGGCTTCACCAGATTCTTTATTTTCCCGGCCGAATTACACACGAACAGCCTCCTGCCGAATTCAAAAAGAAAAATAAATGAAGAAACAAGGGTGAACCATCTTATTGAATCCAGAATATAATGCCTTCCTCTTATTATTGTCCACATATCCAATAATTCATTCATCCCATGCAGTAAACCAAACATAGCCAGGAGCCAAAATATGCCGGAAATCTTTAACCCGCTCCCTTTTTTTGGCTGTAATAATATAGCTATGCCCATTATAATGAACGACAAACCATAAAAGAAAAACACCACATCCAAATTATCCTGAACCCATTGATAAGTCATACTATTTCTCTCATTCTATCGGCAATTTAATTTTAAAAACAGTACCTCTGTCTTTTTCACTTTCCACTTCAATGGTTCCTTTGTGCTTCTTGACTATTTCATAAACCAGCGACAACCCCAGCCCGGTACCCTTGCCCACTTCTTTTGTGGTGAAGAACGGCTCAAACAAATGCTTTCTTACTTCTTCGCTCATCCCGGTACCTGTATCGGAAACGAAAATTTCGATAAAATTACTTTGTTGCGGCAAAGCGCGCTCATCTTCGGCAGAGCTTTGCTCTGCAGCTACAAAAGACGAGGTTTTCACCGTTACCCGCCGGCTTGCCGCGCCGTCAGGAATCGCGTCTATGGCATTGTTGCACAGGTTTATAATCACCTGCTGGAGCTGGTTGCTGTTAGCCATGATTTCCGGAATATTTCCATCAAATACGCTTATTATTTCTATGTTCTGCGTCCGGGCCCTGGTTTTCACCAGAACCAGCGCGCTGTCGATAGCAGTATTCAGGCTTATCCGTTCTATCGCCGATTTATATGACCTTGAAAATGTCAACAAATCGCTCACCAGCTTTTTGCACCTTACCGCTTCCCGTTCAATGGATTTTAACGGCATGTGCAAAGCATCGCTTTCCTTGATGTTTCTTCCGGCAATCTGCGCGAAACCCAGAATAACCCCCAGCGGGTTGTTGATTTCATGGGCTATGCCGCCCGCCAGCTGGCCTACCGCCGCCATTTTATCGGATTGCATCAGCTGCTGCCTGAGTCTTTCCCTTTCTTCA
>MGVM01000065.1 GCA_001800495.1 Elusimicrobia bacterium RIFOXYB2_FULL_48_7 | reverse complement strand
TTCAATAATCGGCAAGCCGATATTTATCGCGTTGCGAAAAAAAATCCTTGCAAACGACCCGGCAATCACGCAGGATATTCCTGCAGCTTTGATCGATACCGGGGCGTGCTCCCTTGAAGAACCACACCCGAAGTTCCTTCCTGCAACGACAATATCGCCCTTTCGCACTTTTTCCGCGAAACCAAGGTCCAGTCCTTCCATGCAATGCCTGCCAAGCTCGCTGTCATCCCTGGTGTTAAGAAATTTCGCCGGGATAATCTCGTCAGTATTGACATTGTTGCGATATTTTATCGCTTTTCCTTTAAATTTCATTATATTTATACCTCTTCCGGATAAGAGATTTTCCCTTTTATCGCGCTGGCCGCCGCTACAGCGGGGTTAGAGAGATAAACCTCGCTTTCCAAATCGCCCATCCTGCCTACGAAATTCCGATTAGTAGTGGCGATGCACTTTTCACCTTTGGTCAGTATGCCCAGATGGCCGCCAAGGCAGGGCCCGCATGTCGGCGGATTTACTATACCGCCTGCTTTGATAAATATTTCTACGTATCCTTTCTTGACCGCCTGCAGGTAAATTGCCGGCGTAGCTGGGAATATGAGGAGGCGCACGTAAGGATGGACCTTGCGGCCCTTCAGCACCCGTGCTGCTATTTCCAAGTCCTCAAGGTGCCCATTAGTGCAGGAACCTATCACTACCTGGTCAATATGAGTATTTTTTACCTCGCTTACCGGTTTTGAGTTCTCCGGCAGGTGAGGCAGTGAAACCTGCGGGTCCATCCTGGAAACGTCTATCTCAACAACATCCGAGTACAACGCATCAGTGTCAGACCTGTACAACTCCGGCTTTCCGCGGAACCTGGATTTTATATACTTCAGGGTAATCCCATCCGGTTCAACAATCCCGTTCTTCCCTCCGGCTTCAATAGCCATGTTAGCCATGGTAAGCCGCTCAGGCATGGGAAGCGTTTCGATAGTGTCGCCGGTAAATTCCATAGATTTGTAATTAGCACCATCAACACCGATCTTTCCGATCGTATAAAGAATCAGGTCTTTCCCATAAACCCATTTTTTCCTTCTGCCCTTGTATACAAACTTGATCGACTCGGGAACTTTCAGCCAGATTTTCCCCCTTGACCAAACTGCTGCAAGGTCGGTAGACCCAACACCGGTCGAAAAAGCTCCCAGCGCGCCGTATGTGCAGGTATGGGAATCCGCGCCTATGACGACCTGCCCAGGGCCGACAATCCCCTGTTCTGGAAGTAATACATGTTCGATACCTACGGAACCGCAGTCGAAAAAGTTTTTCAGTTTCTGCTCGTGCGCGAATTCCCGCACAAACTTGCATTGTTCTGCGGACTTGATGTCCTTGTTAGGCGTGAAATGATCCTGGACAATGACCACTTTGTTTCTGTCGAAGACCTTCGGCTGGCCTATTTCCCTGAACTGTTTTATCGCCAGAGGCGAAGTAATATCATTTCCGAGGGCTATGTCAACGTTTGCGTCGATAAATTCGCCCGCTTGGACTTCTTTTTTACCTGAATGTTTCGCAAGAATCTTCTGGGTTATTGTCTGTCTCATATCGAGATTACTTTTTCCTTTTTGCTTTTGGCGTAGGCGATCTTGTTTATCACGTTCAGGTACGACTTTATGCTGGCCTCAATGATGTCAGTCGAAGCGCCCCTGCCGGTGAAAGCCACCCCTGCGTAATTCGCCCTGACAATAACGTCGCCCTGGGCATCCTTCCCGCCGGATACTGAGCGAATGGAATAGTCTATGAGCTTCGGCACCGTTTTCCATTTTAATGCCTTGGCAACAATTTTATCAATAGCATGATATGCGGCGTCAACCGGCCCGTCGCCGTAAGCGGCTTCCTGGAATTTGGCGTTCTTTTTAGCCCTGCTGAAATTCACCTTTATTGTTGCTGTGGGTATGACGCTTGAACCGGAGGAAATATGGAAATACTCAAGAGAAAAAATCTCCATTTTTCCCGAAAGTTTTTCCTCCGCCAGTGCCATTATGTCTTCGTCAAACACGGTTTTCTTCTTGTCAGTGAGCTCCTTGAAACGGGCAAAAAGCGAATCTACATCCCCTGCGCCGACCTTTAGCCCGAGCTCTGCGAGTTTTTTTGAAAAGGCGTGCCTGCCGGAATGTTTCCCAAGCACAAGATTGCTCGAAGGAACCCCAACAGACCGCGGAGTCATTATCTCGTAAGTCAGGCTTTTCTTTAGGACTCCGTCCTGGTGGATTCCAGCTTCATGGGCAAACGCGTTTGAACCAACAATTGCTTTATTCGGCTGTACCGGAATGCCTGTAAGGCTTGAAACCAGCTTGCTTGTTTTATATATTTGAGCGGTATCGATTTCCGGTAAAACTATGCCGTATTTCTTAAGGAATTGCTGCCTGGTCTTAAGTATCATTACAACTTCTTCAAGGCTGCAGTTCCCTGCCCGCTCACCGATGCCATTTATGGTGCATTCAATCTGCCTTGCGCCGTTCATGACGGCTGAAATCGAGTTTGCCGTTGAAAGCCCAAGGTCGTTATGGCAATGCACGCTGAGCACCGCCCTGTGGATATTTGGAACTCTCTCCATCAATCCCTTGATAGTAAGCCCGAACTCGCTGGGTACCGCGTAACCGACAGTATCAGGTATATTGATAGTTGAAGCACCTGCCTTGATTGCCGCCTCCACAATCCTGCAAAGATAGTCAAAATCACTCCTGCCAGCGTCTTCAGCCGAGAATTCAACGTCATCTGTAAATCTTCTGGCATATTTTATGGAGCGTTCCGCGATTTCAAGCACTTCCTCGCGGCTTTTCTTAAGTTTATACTTTAGATGGATATCACTTGTCGCTATAAAAGTGTGTATCCTTCCCCTTTTTGCCGGCCGTATCGCTTTTCCGCAGGCCTCGATATCCTTTTCCATGGCGCGCGCAAGCCCTGCGATAACCGGGCCCCTGATTTCTTTTGCTATGCGCCTTACGGCTTCAAAATCGCCCGGGCTCGAGATCGGGACCCCCGCCTCAATTATATCCACACCGAGCCGCGAAAGCTGGCCGGCTATCTCAATTTTCTGCTCGACGTTCAAGCTTGCCCCGGGCGATTGCTCCCCATCCCTGAGCGTAGTATCAAATATTATAATTTTATCTTTCATTTTCCCTCTTTAATCCTTTTTAAGTTCCCGTCTTTTTTCATGCTGCATATTATTCATTCTCCAGAAAAACTCTATTATCCCCGAAAGAACATAGATCGAGAACATAATGAAGATCATGTTCTCCGGATAGGATAATATAAGCAAAACTCCCACCACTACCATAACAAAAGTCCTCAGTGATGTTTTTTTGAAAAGTTTCGACTTCGAGAAACTAACATAGCGGAATTTGGATATCATGAGAAAACCCAGCACAAGCATTATTGCCGGCATGAACTGGAATATGTACGGCACCCTGTCCATTACAAGAGGTATGGTTTTTATTTTTATACCCTGCTCGAATTTCTGGAACACCCCGAAAATAAGCACGATTGACGCTAATATTCCGCCCGCGGCCGGCGTAGGCAGGCCTTCAAAATAAGAAATGAATGATTTTGCCTCGAAGGACTTGATATTATACCTGGCAAGCCTTAGCGCGCCAAACACAACAAACAAGAACGCGACGGCCAGTCCCGGCAGTTTATAATCCTTGAGCACGACAAAATACATCATTACTGCGGGGGCAATACAAAAAGATGTAATATCCGCGAAAGAATCCAGCTCTATTCCCAGGAAACTGGTTGTTTTCGTGGCCCTGGCTATGGTGCCGTCGAGCCCGTCAAAAACCATCGCCGCCATTATCAGCCAGGCGGCTGTATAGTAATTCCCCTGCGACGTACTAATAATGGAATAAAAACCCATGCCCATGTTGCCCAGGGTAAAAAGGCTTGCGAGATAAATTCCAAAACCCATGTTTAACTCCTTGTGAATACCCTATGCCAGCCGCTGAATAGGATGAAGTCCTAAAATTCCAACCCTCGTAATTTTGGGGCTTGGAAGGCTATAGGGTAAGTCCCCTTTAATGCTCCATGATACGCGCTTGGAAGCGTATGGAGCAGTTAACTCCTTTGTCTCCATCTAAACCGACGCTATTACAGTTATGCCCGCTTTTACCTTGTCTTTTTCCTTTACTTTTATGTTCATGTTCCCGGGTAATGTAATATCGACCTGAGAACCAAATTTTATCATCCCTATGCGCTGGCCCTGTGCGACAGAGTCGCCCTGCTTCACATAACTCACGATTCGCCTTACCATTATCCCGGCAATCTGCACGACCTCAATCCCGGCGCCTTCGGTGCCTTCAATTAGGATCCTGTTTTTTTCGTTCAGCTCAGACGCCTTCGGCACGTAAGCCGGCAGAAAAGCTCCTGCCTTGTACTGAACCGACTTGACAACACCCGAAACCGGAGACCGCTGGACATGAACATTGAGAGGATTCATGAAAATCTCAACTGTCTGCGATTCTCCAGCCTTTTTGATATTCAGGACAGTACCATCAGCGGGAGAAAGGACGAGGTTCCGGTCGATTTTCACGTCCCTCTCGGGGTCGCGAAAAAAAACAACCAGAAACAGGGTTGCGATGAAAAACACCGCTAATACTAAATAAAAAAACCAATGAAGCCTTGTTAAAACATAGGAAGCAACTGTGAAAATAAGAAATACCTTGATCAACAAAGCCCCATCTTTAGCGAGGGGCAGCTTCATTTCTATTTCTTCTTCCAGTTCTCGGGCCTTAAAGACCTGACCGCGGCTCCGGCTTTCCACATTTCGGAGTTTCTCATTTCAGAAAGCTCTTTTTCGAGTTTCTCCTTGTAATCCGGGGCGCCGTTTACCCGCAGGACTATCTCGGTTTCCTTGCCGGTTTTTACGCTTTTATATAAATCTTCAAATACGGGTTCATATGCCTTTCTGAATCTTGGACGCCAGTCGAGAGCGCCTCTCTGGGCTGTTGTGCTGCAGTTAGCATACATCCAATCCATACCGTTCTCGGCCACAAGGCGGATAAGGCTCTGGGTCAGTTCTTCTACCGTTTCGTTGAATGATTCGCTGGGACTGTGGCCATTTTTGCGAAGCACGTTATACTGGGCGTCAAACATGCCGGCAAGAGCACCCATAAGCGATCCGCGCTCGCCTGTTAAATCGCTGTAAACTTCCTTTTCGAAGGTTGTGTGAAATAAATATCCTGAACCTACGACTATTCCTAATGCCAGGCACCTGTCCATCGCTTTGCCTGTGGCATCCTGGAATACGGCATAGCTTGAATTTATGCCGCTGCCAGCCTGGAAATTCCTTCTGACATTCGTGCCAGAACCTTTCGGCGCGACCATTATAACATCAATATCAGCCGGCGGTATCACGTGGGTCTGGTCTTTGTAGACGATTGAAAAACCATGGGAAAAATAAAGCGCGTCGCCTTTTTTCAGGTGAGGCTTTATATTCGGCCATTGCAGCATCTGCCCAGCGTCTGAAATAAGGTACTGGATGATTGTTGCTCTTTCCGCTGCTTCTTCCAGGGTAAACAAAGATTTTCCCGGAACAAACCCGTCATCTATCGCTTTCTGCCAGTAGGCTTTCTCCTCCGGCCTCTGGCCGATAATTACGTTTACACCATTATCCCTCATATTCAAAGCCTGTGCCGGGCCCTGGACGCCATAACCTAGAACTGCGATTACTTCGCCTTTAAGAATGTCCTGCGCTTTCTTCAAGGGGAACTCGTCCCTTGTTACAACTTTTTCCATCGTACCACCGAAATCCATTTCCACGTTAGTACCCTCCTTGTTTGTTTTGTTTCTTTACTTGTTTGCCATCAGCCCCTGGCCATGGCCACAATGCGGGCATTGCCATTAGCCTCTAGCCATGGCGACAATGCCCGTTCTCACCATTTCTTTTATGCCGAACGGGGTGAGCATTTCAATAAGCGCCTGGATCTTATCTTCGTCACCGGTGATCTCTATCATCAGATTTTCATGGCTGACATCTATGACATCGGCGCGGAATATATCCGCGATTTGCAGTATTTCAGCCCTGTTGGACTTACTGGCCTTCACCTTTATCAAAGCCATATCCCTTTCAATGTGTTTTGTTTCAGAATACTCGAACACCTTTATAACGTCAACAAGCTTGTTGAGCTGTTTTTCTATCTGTTCAAGTATTTTCGCATCGCCCCGCACCGCAATGGTCATCCTGGACACGCTTGGGTCATCTGTCTCTCCAACAGTGAGCGAATCTATATTATATCCCCGCGCGGCAAAAAGCGTGGAAATTCTGGCAAGGACACCCGATTTATTCTCAACCAAAGCCGATAAAGTGTGCCTCATACTCATACTCGTTCTCCTCCGGGATTAATCCCTACAGGATTAAGCCAACCCCGTTATTATTTCATGAAGCGCCGCCCCGGCAGGGACCATCGGCAGCACGTTTTCTTCCTGTTCAACCACGAAATCTATAATGACCGGCTTGTCTTTCACCTTGAACGCTTTCTCAAGCGTAGCGGCGACCTGGTCTTTCTTGCATACGCGAAAACCCTCCGCCCCGTACGCCTGCGCCAGTTTCACGAAATCAGGCACGGGCTCACAGCCGGCGTTCCCCGTTTGAGTGTGCAGCGCAACAGCCGAGTACCTGTTCTTGAAAAACATCTGCTGCCACTGGCGCACCATTCCCAGGTGCGCGTTGTTAAGGATACAGACCACCACGTTAACCTTATTCAAAACGGCTGTCGCGAGTTCCTGCACGTTCATCTGGAAGGAACCGTCTCCGGAAATATCTATGACCAGCTTCTTCGGGTTGCCGAACTTCGCCCCGATCGCCGCGGGAAAACCGTAGCCCATGGTCCCGAGCCCGCCGCTCGAAATGAAATACCTGGGTTTCAGCGGCCTGTAGATCTGCGCGGCCCACATCTGGTGCTGGCCGACCTCAGTAGTCACTATCGCGTCGCCGCCGGTAAGCTCGTTTATTTTTTCAATAACGAACTGGGGCCGGAGTTTTGCATCGTCCTTGTAACCGTACGGCATTTCCTTGCGCCAGTGGTCGATCTGCTTGAGCCAGTCCGGGTGTTTCTTTTTATTCACGTGGCCCACCAGTTCGGATAATATGCTTTTCGCGTCACCCACCACCGGTATATGCACATTGACATTCTTCGAAATGCTTGTCGGGTCGATATCTATATGCGCGATTATCTTCGCTTTCGGCGCGAAACCGGAAAGCTTGCCGGTGCACCTGTCGTCAAAGCGCGAGCCCACCGCAATTATCAAATCGGCATTCTGCATCGCGTGGTTGGCCCAGTACATCCCGTGCATGCCCAACATGCCGAGGTTCAATTCATTGCCCGGTGGGAACGCCCCCATCGCAAGCAATGTAGTCGTGACCGGTATATTGGCTTTCTCAGCAAGTTCAAGAAGTTCCTGGCTCGCGTTGGAAGTAATGACTCCGCCTCCCGCGTAAAGCACGGGCCTTTCCGCCGAGTTGATCGCGTCGGCAAGTTTTTTTATCTGGAAAGAATGCCCCTTGAAAGTGGGCTTGTATGACCTTATTTCAACCTTGTCCTTCCAGATGAATTCCGTTGCCGCGCGCTGGACATCCGAAGGTATGTCTATCAGCACCGGCCCGGGACGACCTGAGGATGCTATATAAAAAGCTTTCTGTATTGTTTCGGCAAGGTCCTTGACATTCTTGACGAGGAAATTGTGCTTGGTAACCGGCCTGGTGATGCCCGTGGTGTCGGCTTCCTGGAAAGCGTCATTCCCGATAAGATTGGTCGACACCTGCCCGGTAAAAGCCACTATCGGAATGGAATCCATGTACGCCGTAGCAAGCCCGGTCACAAGGTTTGTCGCGCCGGGGCCGGAAGTTGCCACGCAAACACCGACCTTCCCGGTTGAACGGGCATAGCCGTCCGCCATGTGCGCCGCGCCCTGTTCATGCCTGGTTAAAATAAATTTAATGGGGGAGTCATATATTGCGTCAAATATCGGCAGTATCTGCCCGCCGGGAATGCCGAACATGATCTCCACGTTTTCTTTCTTTAGCGATTCAATGAATATTTCCGCGCCTGTTTTCTGAGTCATTTTCACCCCTCTAATACCCCATGTTACGCGCTTGGAAGCGTATGGGGTAAACCACACCTCTTTGGTACACTATGCCAGCCGCTTGGATGGCTATAGTGTATTATTCATATTCTATCTCAAAACCGCGCCTTTGCTTGCGGATGTCACCATCTTTGCGTACCTGGCGAGGTAACCAATCTTGAATTTTTCCGGCGATTTTTCCGGTTTCGCCAAACGCGCGTTTATTTCCGTGTCAGTGAGCCGTACATTCAGCTGCCTGCCAGGAATGTCAATGTTTATTATATCCCCATCCTTCAAAGCCGCTATCGCGCCGCCTTCCGCGGCTTCAGGGCTGATGTGCCCTATGCAGGGGCCGCGAGTGCCGCCCGAAAACCTTCCGTCTGTGATCAGGGCTACCGACTCGGCCAGCCCCATTCCCTGGATCGTACTGGTTGGGCCCAGCATTTCTCTCATACCGGGGCCGCCCTTGGGGCCTTCATACCTTATGACCACGACATCGCCCTTCTTTATTTTCTTTCCGAGTATAGCCGCCATGGCTTTCTCTTCCGATTCAAAAACCTTCGCCGTGCCTGAAAACTTGAGCATGCCTTTGCTGACCGCGGAAACCTTCACTACAGCCCCGTCCTTACAGATATTCCCGTACAAAATGGCAATGCCGCCTTCGGGCGAATATGGTTTGTTATTCCTTATGACTTCTTTATCAAGGATTTTCGCGTTTTTCACAAGTTCGATGATGCCTTTTCCAGTCACGGTTAAAGATGGTTTAAGCTTCCCTATAACCGCGGAAAGCACCGCGGGTATGCCGCCCGCCCTGTCCAGGTCTTCCATGTACTGGTTGCCCGCAGGTTCAAGCAGGACCATGTGCGGGACAAGTTTCGCGATCTTATCGAACCAGTCCAGAGTGACATCCACTCCGGCTTCAGACGCAATGGCCATCAGGTGAAGAACCGTGTTTGTCGAGCCACCCAGCGCCATATCAGCGACAATCGCGTTGTGGAAAGCATTATTTGTCAGTATTCTCCTGGGTGTCAGGTTCTGTTCTATCATTTTCACAATCGTGTAACCGGACTGATAGGCAATCCTTTTCCTGTCAGCCGAACCGGCGAGCGCAGTAGCGCATCCCGGAAGAGATATTCCCATAGCTTCGCACAGGCATGCCATAGTATTAGCAGTGTACAAGCCCTGGCAGGAACCTTCACCAGGACAAGCATTAATTTCTATTGTTTCAAGTTCCTCGGTTGTGATTTTTTTTGCCTGAAACAATCCCACCGCTTCGTAGGTATCCCTGACCAGCGAACGACGCCTGCCGCCGCAAAAACCAGTCCGCATGGGGCCAGCGGTCACGACAATGGTAGGAATATTGATCCGCGCCGCGGCCATCAGCATTCCCGGGGTAATTTTATCGCAGTTTGTAAGCAGGACGAGAGCGTCAAAACAGTGCGCCTTGACCACACTTTCAACGGAGTCAGCTATAAGTTCCCTTGAAGGCAGCGAGTAGTGCATCCCGGCGTGGCCCATGGCTATGCCGTCGCAGATAGCGGGAAGCCCGAAAGTAAACGGGGTGCCGCCGCCTTCTGAA
>MGVM01000064.1:9800-10466 GCA_001800495.1 Elusimicrobia bacterium RIFOXYB2_FULL_48_7 | reverse complement strand
TGAAGGCAGGCATGTGAGGGAAATTTGCTCTACAGGTTGCATTTCATGTGGAATTTGTGTTAAAATATGCCCTACTAAGGCCATAAAAATAGAAAATAACCTGGCCGTCATTGATTACGCCAAGTGCAGTAATTGCGGGCTCTGCGTTGACAGGTGCCCCCAAAACACCATTGAAAGGATTTTACCAGTAGTTTGAATCCCGCGCGGAAGCTGTTCAAACGGGGCAAATCTGATAAAAATACATAAATCGACAGGAGGAGAGAAAAAGTATGTCATCAATCACAATGAAGGCTTTACTTGAAGCAGGAGTTCACTTCGGGCACCAGACAAGGCAATGGAACCCGAAAATGAGCAAATTTATTTTTTGCGAGCGTAACAAGATCCACATTATCGACCTTCAGAAGACGGTCAAGGAACTTAAAAAAGCCTATAAGTTCATCAGGGACACAGTGACCCAGGGCAAGCCGGTGCTTTTTGTCGGCACAAAAAAGCAGTCGGCAGACGTGGTGGAAACCGAGGCGAAAAGGTGCGGGGCGTTTTTTGTGTCAAAGAGATGGCTCGGCGGCACAATGACGAACTTCACTACCATCAGGAAGTCCGTTAACAGGCTCAAAGAGCTTGAAAAAATGAAGGAAGAAGGCGTTTTTGAACTTCTATCTCCGAAAG
>MGVM01000064.1:8698-9783 GCA_001800495.1 Elusimicrobia bacterium RIFOXYB2_FULL_48_7 | reverse complement strand
ATTGTGGCGATTTGCGACACGAATTCCAACCCCGACATCATCGATTACCCAATTCCGGGCAATGACGACGCAGTTCGCTCTATAAGCCTGTTCTGCTCGATAATAGCGGATTCGGTTATGGAAGGCAAGGGGCTGATTGACCAGAACGGCCAGGAAAAGAAAACCGGAGAGTTCGGCATACCGGAAGACGAACTGGCAAAAGAAGTTACATTAAACGAAACGAAAGGATAAAATAAAATGACAGAAATTAATGCGGAAATGATTCAGAAATTGAGAGCAACATCGGGTGCGGGAATGCTGGACTGCAAAAAAGCTCTCGCTGAGACAAAAGGTGACCTGGATAAGGCGCTGCAGGCCCTGCGCGAAAAAGGCATGACGCAGGCATTGAAAAAGGCAAGCAGGGAAACCAGAAACGGTCTTATTTCCTCCTATATCCATTCCGGCGACAGGATCGGAGTCCTGCTTGAAGTGAATTGCGAAACAGATTTTGTCGCGAAGACGGATGAATTCAAAAAGCTTGTAAGGGAAATAGGGCTTCAGGTAGCCGCCGCGAACCCCTTCTGGGTATCCAGGGACGTGATACCGAAGGAAATCGTGGAAAAAGAAAAGGAAATATACCGCAAGCAGATACTATCGGAAGGCAAACCGGAAAAAATAGTAGAGAAAATACTTGAGGGCAAACTTGACAAGTATTACCAGCAGGTATGCCTCATGGACCAGCCCTATATCAGGGATTGCTCGGGTAAAGAGAAGGTCAAAGACCTCGTCACAGCGGCAATCGCGAAAACCGGGGAAAACATAGTAATAAGGAGATTTTCAAGGTTCCAGCTGGGCGAAGAGTTATGAAAAAGCAGGGGAAAGTGAAGCTGAAATTCAAACGTGTCATACTGAAAATTTCCGGTGAAATGCTTGCCGGCGAGAAACGTTTCGGGATAGCGCCTGAAATGCTTGACAGGGTCTCGAATGAAGTAAAACAGGTCTCAAAACTCGGGGTTGAGCTCGGTATTGTTATAGGCGGGGGTAACATTTGGCGCGGCGCGGAGGAAAGAATAAAGGGGCTTGACAGGGTAACATCAGATTACATG